>JANJUO010000036.1 GCA_024710535.1 bacterium | reverse complement strand
GAATTATTGTTGATTTCTTCATTGATTTTCAGTGCTTTATGAAGATAATCCAATGCTTTGGGATAGTTATTGATTTTTCCATACAAAAGCCCAATACTTTCTAAGTTAATGGCAATTCCTGTAATATTTCCAATTTCTTCATTAATTTTTAATGCTTTTTGGAGATAATCAAGGGCATTTGAATAGTCATTTTGGCTATAATAAATACTGCCAATATTCCCAACATTGACAGCTATGTTAGATTTATTACCTATTTCTTCATTAATTTTTAGTGCTTTAAAATAATAATCCAATGCCTTTTTAAATTCTGATAAGTTTTGGAAAATACGACCAATATTACTAAGATTACCAGCAATACCTACTTTATTACCTAATTCTTCTTGAATATTTAATGCCTTATTATAATATTCTAATGCATTTGGATAATCAGATTGAATACTATAAACAATTGCAATACTTCCTAAATTATTAGCAATGCCTACTTTATTATTTAATTCTTTTTCAATTTTTAGTGCTTGATTAAAATATTCCAAAGCTCTAAGGTAGTCTGATTGCATTACATATACTCCACCTAAACCTATTGCAGCGGCTGCAATACCTTCTTTATTGCCTAATTCTTCATATATGCTAAATGATTTTTTAAGATATTCTAATGCCTTAGGATTATTAAATTGGATTCGGTAGATAATCCCAATACTACCAAGATTAGAAGCTATACCAACTTTATTACCTATTTCTTCATTTATCGTCATTGCTTTGTTCAAATATTCTAATGCTTTTGGATAATTAGATTTATTTCTATAATTACCGGCTAAGGAATTATTACAATTTACCTGACCTTTTAGCCAATTAATTTTCTCTGAAATTTTTAAACCTTTTTCCCCGCTCTTTATACCTTCATCAGGATTAATTGAAGAATATACAGATGACAATGCTGAGTATAGATTAACAGCATTTGTATCTTCCTTCATCTTTGGCAATTCTTTCAATAGGGAGTCAATTTTCGCTTGTCCCTGCAATTGGGCATAAACAATTACGAATGACGAATTAAAAATTACGAATGAAATTGCTAATATAAATATCATTTTTTTCATAATTTTACTCCAACCACCGTTACATCATCAATTTGTTCTCGATTTCCCTTGTGGGAATTAAATTCATTTTTCAATATTTCTTTTTGTTGCTCCAAAGGCAAATTTGAATTTTTATCAAGGATTTCTAAAAATCTTTTTGTGCTGAACTTTTTACTGTTTTCATTCATCTGATCAGCATAGCCATCGCTTGATAAATAAATTATCATATTTTCACTTTTTTCAATTTCTACAAATGAATATTGATAAGTATCATTGTTTGTCTGCCCTGCTATTCCACGCTTATCAGTTTTTATAGTTTCAAATTTTTCATTTTTAACAAATAATGGACGACCTGCTCCTGAAAACTGGATTTTATCTTTTTGAATTGCTACTAAGCCAACTTCCATCCCATCTCTAATATTATTTTCTGAAACACGCTGATTTAATACTTCAGTTACTTTTTCATTCATATAGGTCAAAATATCTGATGTCGAAGTTAACTTTTTACTCAATACAGCATCATCTAAAACAGAATTTGCAATTACTGTAAGCATCGAGCCGGGAACTCCATGACCAGTACAATCAATTACCGCTAAATACTTGATTCCATCTACTTCTTTGAACCAATAGGAATCACCTGAAACAATGTTTTTTGGCAAATAAATGATAAAATGATCATTGAATGAATTATTTAACACACTTGACCAAGGTAAGAGTGAATTTTGTATAGTAGCCGCATAATTTATTGAATCTAAAATTTCTGTATTTTTTTCTTCAAGTAGAAATTTTTGAGATTCGATTTCAGATTTATGATTTGATAATTGTTCGCTAAGTTTTTTCTTTTCTCGAAATCTAATGAATGAAACTCCAAATGCACCAAATAGAATAACAACACCACCACCTAACAAATAAGATTGGAATTGCTGTGCCTTTTTTTCAGTTTGTAGAATTATGATTTCAGCATCTTTCAGTTCGTTTTCGCGTTTAGCTTCGAGATTAGCAAACTCTTTCTGTTTATCCATAGAGAATATTGAATCCTGCAGGGTTTTGTAGTCTTTAAATTTTTCATAAGCATTTTTGTAATCGAATTTTATTGAATATGCTTCCGACAATTGCATTAAAAAATAAGATTGTTGTTTTAATTCACCAATTTCATTATAAATGTTTAATGACTTGTTAAAATATTCAATTGCTTTGTTTATATTATAAGCTTTATTCATTATAAGGTCATTTTTATTATTACTTTGTTCAATAATAGAATCGTTTGTTTGTAATAAATACGACCTTCCCATATAACCAAGAGTATTAGCAATTCTGTATTTACTTCCTACTTTTTCAAAAATTTTTAAAGAATTGTTGAAGTAATCCAATGCTTTAGAAAAGTTAGATAGATTATTATACATTAAACCTAAATTACTGTAATTAAATGCAACACCCATTTGATCCCCCAATTCCTTATCAATTTTTAGAGATTTGTAGTAATATTCAATGGATTTAGTGATGTCAGTCTTAGAATACAAACTAGCAATATTCCCGATGTTTCTTGATACACCAAATTTGTCCCCCAATTCTTCATGGATTTTTAATGCTTTGTTGTAATACTCTAATGACTTTGGATATTCGGATAGAGCTTGGTATAGATTCGCGATATTGCCTAACTGTATTCCAACTCCCATTCTATTACCTAATTCTTCATTGATTTTAAGTGCTTTTTGATAGTACTCTAATGCTTTGAGATAATTGGATTTACCATAAGAAAAAGCGACCCCTAAGGCATTAAAACATGTCGCTTTCCCAAAGTTCCAATCGAGTTTTTCGGCTAATTCTAATCCTTTTTCTCCATATTTTATTCCTTCATCAGGGTTAATTGAATAATATTCAAAAGATAAATTACCTAACAGTATCACATAATTTGTGTCCAACTGTGCCTTTGGTAATTCTTTTAGCAATGAATCAATTCTTGCTTTGCCTTGTAATTGAGCTAACAAAATGTAATTTGATACATTGAATAACATCAAAGCAATAGATAAAATAATTACTTTTCTCATATCCTCACTCCAACCACGGTTACATCATCAATTTGTTCTCTATTTCCCTTGTGGGAATTAAATTCATTTTCTAATATTTCTTTTTGTTTATCAAGGGATAATTCTGAAATTCTATCAAGTGTTTCTAAAAATCTTTTTGTGCTGTATTTTTTGCTGTTTTCATTCATTTGGTCAGCAAACCCATCGCTTGATAGATACATTATCATATTTTCACTTTTTTCAATTTCTACTGATGAATATTGGTAAACATCATTATTGGTCTGCCCTGCTATTCCACGTTTGTCTGTTTTAATAGTTTCAAATTTTCCATTTTTAATAAAAAATGGGC
>JANJUO010000024.1 GCA_024710535.1 bacterium | reverse complement strand
TATAGATTTTTTTTAAGAAATTTATATTATACAATTAAAATCATAATTCAAATTATACGTTAATAGCATAAAATTTAAGGAATTATGGAAGAAATTACTAAATATAGTCATTTAAATCATAATGAAATGAGCAACATTTTTAATCTTATATTCAAAGATAAAAATATTGCATGGTGGATTTATGATATTGATGGTGAAATTGTAAAGTCCTCAGCTTCGAGGGCTGAAATCAGTGGATTTAATACTGAGGAATTTCCTGTTGATTTTATTGAAATATTGGAAATGATTCATCCCGATGATTATGATTTTGTAGTTGAGTCATATAAAAGTATCTTTACTTCAAAAATAAATTTGTTCGATTTAAAATACAGAGCAAAAACAAAGTTTGGCAATTGGATATGGCTGAATGACCGTTGGGAAATAATCAGAAATGAAAATGAAGAAGCAAAATTTATTTATGGCGTCATAATAAACCAGACAGAAGTTAAGGAAATTGAGAATCTTCTTGTTGAAAAGTCGAAAAATTTGCAAGAATTAACAAACAATTTACCAGTTGGCGTCTATCAAATCAATACAGCCGGCTTGATTCTATTTGCCAACAATCATTTTGCTCAAATATTTGGTTATTCTGTTCAACAATTGGTTATGACTAAGAATTTCAAGAATTTTTTTATCTATGCAGATGAGAAGGAAAAGTGTTTCCGCAATTGGTCTAATTCCAGCAAAGATGAAACTTATATGCAAGAATATAGACTTAGCCAAAGAAATGGTTCGACTATTTGGGTGCGTGATATTGGTAATGCAATACGCGAGTCCGATGGTAACATAATTTTTTTCTTTGGTGCTTTGATTGATATTACTGACCAGAAAAAGATTTCGGACACCATCAAATATCGTGAGTCTCAGTTGCAAGCCGTTTATCTTAATATTCCCGATATTATTTTGCAGTTGGATATTAATGGTAGAATATTCTTTTCGAATAAATTAAGTAGCAATGCTTATATTCGCCAGCTGATTGGCAGTAATTTTATTGATGCAATTGATAATGTTAATCGTGTGATAATTAGAGATAAACTTTATATTCTAATGGAAATTGGAACAACGCAAGAGCATGAATTGATAACAGATGCATTTAGTGCGGATAATCGTAAGTATCATGCAAAATTTAGTGCTGTTACCACAGACGATACTATTAGTGCAATTGTTGTGATCCTGACAGACATAACTTATATGAAAAATGAATACAATATTTATGACCCAATGCTATAATTTATGAAATCGAAGTATATATTAATCGGTAACAAAGGGCAATTAGGTAAAGAATTCGAAAAATTGCTTAGGCAGAATGGCGAATCATTTCTTCCGCTTGATTTACCCGAATTCGATATTAATTCATTCAAAGATTTATATCAAATATTTTTGAAAATTAAACCAAAATTTGTAATAAACTGTGCGGCATTTACTAATGTTGAGTCAGCAGAAGTAAGCCAGGATGCGGCATTTATGACAAATGCAATAAGTGTTCGTAATCTTGCTCAACTTTGCAATATTTTCGATTCTAAATTGATTCATTTTAGTACTGACTACGTGTTTGATGGCAAAAAAAGTACACCATATACAGAAATTGAAACTACTAATCCATTGAATTTTTATGGGAAAAGCAAACTTTTGGGTGAAATTGAAATTGAAAATTCTATGTCAAATTACCTTATTTATAGGTCAAGCTGGATCTATGGTAATGGAACGCAAAATTTCATTTATAAATTGCTAAATTGGAGTAAGGCAAATCAAACATTGAATATTGTTGATGATGAAATTTCTGTTCCTACATCTGCAAAAATGATTGCAGAAGTAGTAATCAATTCGATTGAACAAAATTTTACAGGTCTTTATCATCTTACAAATTCCGGAGCTTGCAGTCGTTATCAATTTGCAAAGGAAATTGCAAAAATTATGCAACTCAATGTTGAAATCAAGCCGGCAAAGATGTATGACTTTCCATCATCGGTGAAACGCCCAAGTTATTCAGTGATGTCCAGCAAAAAATTTATGAATGACTTCAAAATCGAACTACCCGAATGGCAAAAGTCGCTTAGAGAGTTTTTAGAAAATGAAAAATTGAATTAAAAATTAAGAATTTATTTAATGAAAAAATTATTAATCTTCACAGCATTGATCATTTTAATATTAGGAGCAGTATATTACTACTTCTTTTCTGTACTTCTATCTGAAAAACCGGCAATTAATAGCCCCGTAAAAGTAATGATTCCAAAAGGAGCTTCAATAGTGAAGTCCATAAGCATTGTTAATGAACAAAATTTACTGATGCCTGACTACTTTTTTAAATTTTATGCACGATTATATGCAAAATTAAATAATGCATCGATATTTGCGGGTTACTACAGATTTCAGCCCGGCATAAGCAATTTAGAGATTATTCAGAGTTTATTTAATGCCGATAATCTCTATGTTTCGAGAGTAACCATACCTGAGGGCTGGGAATTCAAGAAGATTGCTTCTCTTGCGAGTAAAACTTTGAATACAAATATCAATGAAATGATTAAATTGAGCAAATCTGACTCTTTACTAAAAAGCCGTAACATCAAATCAAGAAGTATTGAGGGCTATTTGATGCCAAACACTTATGATTTCTTCAAAGATATTTCTGCATCTGAAATTATTAATTATTTATTGGACGAGCACGAAAAGATGTGGGAAAAGGAAATTGCACCATTAATACCGAGTAACTTTAGTCTAACGAAACATCAAATATTGACTCTTGCATCTATTGTTGAAGCAGAATCTGCTACTCCTGACGAAAGACCAATTATTGCAGGTTTGTATTATAATCGATTGAAGTTGGGAATGCCTTTGCAAGCTGATCCAACAGTTGCTTATGCCATTGGAGAAAATAGGCGACTACTTTATAGTGATTTATCTATCTCGAGTCCATATAATACATACAAGGTGAAGGGTCTTCCCCCAGGACCAATAAATAATCCCGGCGTAGAATCAATTAAAGCTGTTATCAAACCGGCAACTCACAACTACATATTTATGGTGGCAGTTGGAGACGGAAGTGGCAAACATAATTTCAGTACCACAAAAGCACAGCATGATAATTATGTCAAGCAATATAGAAAAAATCGTGGATTCTAACTAAATTCGAGATGCAACTTCGGCTTCTCGTGATTTGAGATTCAGAGCCGCTATTAAAGTTATTGAAATAACTATTGCAAGAATTGTAAATGTGATTTGAAAGCCGGAAATTCCACCACCTAAGCCGGCAATTAATGCTCCTGCAAGTGCTGTAAACATAATTTTTCCGGAACTTGTGGAAATGGTAAGAATACTTTGTCCGGATGCTCTATCTTCCGATGAAGTTTCGTGATTCATAATATATCTTAATGGAGATCCCACTAATGCAGCCAATCCTATTCCTATAAGAATTCCTGAAAAGTAGAATCCAATTTTTTCAGAACCGGCAAATGCTAAAGTAAAAAGTCCAACAGATAAAATAATTACTCCAATAATAATAATAATCTTTGAGCCCAATTTGTCAATCATTCTGCCTGCAAGAGGCGCCGTAACAAACATTCCAAGAATCATTGGAATCAGCATAAAACTTGCCGCAGAAGCACTAACATTATATACTTGAGCCGCCATAGATGGCATAAACATTACAGCAGATTCGCCAAGTCCTGCTCCAAATGCTACAAAATATGTAAGAATCAATTGTTTAGACTCAAAAAACTTAAGATTAACAATTGGACTTTGGTGATTTTTTTCGATTTTATAAAGAATTGGCAGCAAAACTAATGTAACTACTATAAAAGGTAATACATTAGCGGAAAGTAAACTATTAATCATATCGGTTGCTTCAAATTTATTGAATCCAAATGCAAAGCAAAACAGAATAATCATTAATATAATTGCACCTTGCCAATCAAAATTGAGTTTGTCTGCTAATTGTTTTGATGGCAAGAGCTTAATAGAAAAGAAAATCAAAACAATTGCAATTGGAATATTTATTGCAAATAACAAATGCCAAGAAATCATCAAAAGTAATGCTCCAATGATCGGACCAATTATAAATGCTAATCCAAAAACAGCTCCAATCATCCCAAGAGCAGAGCCTTGCTTTTCTTTAGGAAAAGTATCGCCAATAACTGCCGATGCAACAGGAAAAATTCCACCTGAACCAATACCCTGAATTGCCCTTCCAATAAGCATTACAGTAAAATCATAAGAAGAGATAATTACTGCCGAGCCAATCGCAAAAATAATTAAATTCAAAATATAGATCTTACGCCGCCCCATCATATCAGATAATTTTCCCATCAACGGCGTAGAAACCAAATTTGCCAAAAGATAAATATTAAACACCCAAGATGCTTCTCGGGTTGTTAAATTGAATGATTTTTGAATTGCGGGTAACGCTGGTCCAACAATGGCAATATCAAGCGCTCCCATAAGCACACCTGCAAAAAGTAAAATCAGTATTTTATTGTTTTTTACCACTTTTACTTTGATTCCGGCTCAAATGCTGAATCACTTATTTCTTGATTTATTTTATAAGTTACTTCTAAATCAATCGAATATCCTGTTGCCGAAAATACTAATTTTGTAGGCAACATTAAATTATCAAATTTTTTGTAATTTTCGAATTTTTCAATTCCCACTTCAATACCAGAAGTGAGTTTTAGATAATTTTCTTTTTTTACCAATAAATATGTCTTTGCGTCAAAATATAAAGTCATTTCTTCATTTTCAGGAGAAATTGCATTCATTACGATATAATTATCTTTCTTGCCAACAACATCACATTTATATCCAAGTTGTACCAATTTTGTTTCCTGAAACATCTCAGCTTCTAATAATTGCTTTTTCAAATCAGAGTTTTTATATTTATTGATACTTCCACTTGCATCGGAATAAGAATCAGTTCCATTAGTCCATATTCTTTGTGGATAGCCGCCTATATCAAAATGCTGATGCATTTTATTTCCTACTTTATTCAATCTTAAATAACTTGCCTCGGATAAATTCCCTTGAAAAACAAAATTTCCTTTACCTTCAGTAATCAAAGTAGTTGTTGAATTCAAAACAGATTTATCTCCAATTGCGTCAGAATATTTCATCAATAATTCCGAAGGGCTTAAAGATACTTTTTCTAATTTTGCATTTGGACCTGATAAAGGATTCAAATCCAAATCATATTCAAATATTGTTCCGAATTTTTCTAACCCTTTCTTAATTTCAGGATCACCTGCAACTACGATAAATGCATTTTCAGGATTCATATATTTTTTTGCAATATTTCTAACTTCAATTGATGAAATGGCATTAGTTCTGGTTGGATATGCTTTTACAACATCGATTGATTTCTCCATAAAATCCGCATTTTGAATCAAACTTGCCACAAATGAGGCATCTTCGAAAGACATAAGATATGAGCCCACTTTATAACTTTTTATTCTGTTTAATTCTTCTTCGGAGGGCGATTCTTTGGTTAATTGCTGTAATTGTTCCAAAGTTATCAATACAGATGAATCAGTTTTTGCAGATGCAACTTCTGCTCCACAAACAAATCTATTTGCATATTTCGAGCGAGTAATGTAGCCAAATGGTGTATAAGTAAATGAATATGTTTCTCGCAAAGTTCTGAATAATCTACCGGCAAATCCTGCACCAATAACCGAACCGGCCAAATCAAGAGTTTCATAGTCTCTGTAATTATAAGGTATTCCCAATGTTGAAATAATTA
>JANJUO010000010.1 GCA_024710535.1 bacterium | reverse complement strand
AATTGTACCGCTCTGGATTTCTTTTTCGGCTAATTTCTTATATTCATCCTCACATTCTCCTGTTCCGGCTAAAATCAGTCTTAAATCAGGACTGATTCTTAATGAACTTTGGAATCCTTTGATAAGATTAGTTAAACTTTTCTCGGCAGACATCCAGCCATGATGAAGAATTCTAATACCGTTACTAAATGGAATATGAAGCTGTTTCTCGAATTGATGCAAACTAACTGTATTGTGCACGATTTGAATATTGTCAATAGGATAACCATAAAAACCGTGCAGACGTTGAATTTGCTCGCCACAAACAACGATAATTCCATCCATTAATTTAACAGATGCTTTTTCTATTCTATCAGGTAACTTTAATTTATGAACAGCAAATCTAAGCAAGGAATTGGTATTATATTTTTTGAAATCTCTCATTGCGGCAGGATAATGCTCCGCCATATCCATAATCACCGGTATTCCGTATTTTTTTGCAAATCTACCAACAGAAATACCAAGCAGAATTTCCCTTACTATCAATAAGTCAGGCTTGATTTTTCTAATATAGAATTCTATTGCATTATCCCAAACAGGATTGCCTTGAATAGGTTGAGTTAGGGCTGATGGCAAGCCAAAACCGGCTCTATAAACATGTAAGTTATTTATATTTTGGTATTTACTAAGCCCTTTACGATATCGACTCAGCAAATGAACTTCGTAATTATTGTTAGCCAAAGATTCACAAACTTTTTGAACACGAATATCCCAAGGATACGCATCTTTCCATATATACAGAATTTTTTTCAAATTAAAGCATATATTTTATGGCAACAAATCCGCCAATTAACAACAACAAAAATGCAATCGATAATTTATCGAAATATTTATCTATATATACTTTAACTTTTGGTCCAATAAAATAGATCAATCCGCCAACAAGAAAAAATCTTCCTGCTCGACCTAATATTGAAACTAAAATAAATGGTATCAAATCCATGTGAGTAGCACCAGCGGCAATAGTTGCAACTTTGTATGGTATTGGCGAAAATGCAGCACCTGCTAAAAACCATAATCCAACTTCACCTTGATAAATATCAACAACTTTATTCCAAACTTCATGAGCTTTATAAAAATCAATAATTGGATTTCCAATTGTTTCCATTAGTCCATAACCAATAAAATATCCTATAACCCCTCCAATCACAGAACCTATTGTGCAATAAAGAGCGGCTTTGAATGCTTTTTTGGGAGCAGAGACAGCAATTGCAATTAATAATATATCTGGAGGTAGTGGAAAAAATGAGGATTCTGCAACTGCTATAATAAAAAGTATCCACATTGCTTGCGGCTTTTCAGCAAATTTTTCCATCCAAACTTTCAAACTTCGTAGCCAATCCGTTAATTTTTTTAGCATAATTTCTATTAATTAATTTTAACAATAGGTAATGTGAATTCAAAGGTTGAGCCTTCGTTTAGAATACTTCTCACAGAAATATTTCCACCGGATTTCTCTACTAATTCCTTGCATAAGATCAAACCTAAGCCCGTACCGGTTTCATTATTTGTGCCGTGGCTTGTATATTTTTTATCCACTTTGAATAATTTTGCGATAGTTTCTTCTTCCATTCCCACACCGGTATCAGAAACCGAAATTGTAACAAAATTGTCATTCGAAGAAGAATTCAATGTGATGGATCCACCTTCGCGAGTGAATTTTATAGCATTCGAAACAAGATTTCGCAAAACAGTATGAGCAATATTCGAATCGGCAAATACGTAAGTATTATTATCGATATTGCTTTTCAAAGATATTTTCTTTTCATTGGCTGTTGTACTTAAAAGTGCGATGGTTTTATTTGCAATTATGCTAAAATCAATATTGCTTGGATGTAGCTCCAATCTTCCTGTTTGAGTAGATGACCATTCCAATAAATTCTCAAGAAAAGCAAATAATCTCTTTGCTGCTTTGTTCATACTATCTGAAATCTGAACAATATCTTCCTTTTCAAGTAAATCATATTCGTTTGCCAATACTTCAGATAAGCCGAGAAATCCGCTAAATGGACCACGCAAATCGTGTGCAATAATCGAGAAAAACTTATCTTTAGTAGCAACGAGTTGTTCAAGTTCGGATTTGTAAGCTGTTAATTGATGATTCTTTTTAACTAATTCATCTTTCGAAAGTTTCAAATCTAGATGTGTTTTTACTCTAATTAATAATTCAACAGTATTAAATGGCTTTGCTATATAGTCAACTGCACCAACCTGAAAACCACGAACCACATCATCAGTTTCAACTCTTCCTGTCAGGAAAATAATAGGTATATGTGCAGTATTTGGATTACTTTTTAAAATAGTGCAAACTTCGTAGCCATCTAATTCGGGCATCATTATATCTAATAAAATCAAATCCGGCTTTGTTGTATCAGCAACGGAAATTGCTTGATTGCCATTTGAAGCAAATGCAATTTGATAGCCTTCGGCAGATAAAATACTGGATAATAATTGTAAATTTTTGGGTATATCATCTACAATCAAAATAAGCGGGCTTTGCTCGATTTCCAAATTCAATTCATCTATCATCTTTCTCGTCAAGTGTAGTTGTTTAAAAAATTAAGAAACTGATTAACCAAAACTTTATTGTAAATCGATAAAAAATATGCGGAAAGGGAGGGATTCGAACCCTCGGTACCTTGCGATACACACGCTTTCCAGGCGTGCCAGTTAAACCACTCCTGCACCTGTCCGTTCATCAAAATTAAATATATTTTCAAAATTTAATTTGATTGAACTTTAAAATTAAGAATTTTTTCTTAATTTTAAAAGTTATTAATTTGTTTTTTTGATTTTTTATTTGAAATATGAACAGAAGAAATTTTTTAAAGGGTGTAAGTGGCGGAATAATTGCCGGAACAATGGCAAGTGGTTCTGCTATTTTACTCGCTAATGAAGCTGAAAATTATGTCGCTAAGCCAATAACTATTCCAAATAAAATCAAACCAAAAGCATTAAAAAAAGGCTCAAAAGTGGCTATCACTGCACCTGCAAGCACTACAAATATGTGGGAAATCCAGAATTGCCTTAGATTTTGCAAAAATAACGGATTAATTGCTGAAATTGGTGATACTATTATGAAGCAAAATAATAATTATCAATATTTTTCTGCTCCTGACGAAGTGCGACTTAAAGAGTTCAATGGTTTTATAAACAGAGAGGACATAGATG
>JANJUO010000004.1 GCA_024710535.1 bacterium | reverse complement strand
CATATAATAGAAATGATAAATTGATATATTCCTGGCAAATCAACTCTGACACAACAGTAACTGTTGACAGTAGAAAGTACATAGATGAATTCATTGAAATTGCTGAAAATGAAGATTTGGATACAATTTTAGGTTTTCCATGTAAGTCTGCTATTGTTAAATCAAAAATGGGAAAAATTACTCTTTGGTATAACAATGAAAAATTCAAAATGGATGCAAAGATGTATAAAGGTCATAAATATGGGCATTTTGAGTATATTTTAAAAAAAATTGGATGTTTACCTTTGAAAATCAAAATTGAAGGCTTTATGTCAAATATGATTCAAATAGCTATCGATTTTAAAGAAGAACCAATTAGCGACAAACAGTTCAAAATCCCAAAATTCAAAGTTACAATCAAAAATCCAATTAATTGAGATATGTGATAAATTATGATGTACATAAAACTAATTACAAAAATAACAAATAATTGAAAATGGTAAATTATGGAATTGGATAATCAAGATTTTCAAATAATTGATCTTACACCTGAAAATATTGCTCAATATGGTGTTTGTGGTTACAAAGATATAAACAAACATTTAGAATTGAAAAGAAAAGTTGAATGGTTTTCTAAATATTATCCTAAAGGTCTTAGAATAAAGGCGTTAATCCTAAAAAATGGTGGTTATCAAGGAATGCTTGAATATATACCGGGAGAGTATGCTCACAGACCTGTCAACGCCAAAGGATATATGTTTATTCATTGTGTATTTGTTGGATTCAAAAAAGAATTCAAAGGAAAAGGGTTTGCATCACTGCTAATTGATGAATGTATTAAGGAAGCAAAGCAAAAAGATATGAATGGAGTTGCAATTGTTACTCGTAATGGTTCATTTATGGTAAAGAAAGATATTTTTATCAATAAAGGATTTTCTTTGATTGAAAATATGAAACCGGATTTTGAATTATTGGTATTGAAATTTAAAGATGACATTAAAAATCCGGAATTCATCAAAAATTCAATGGATGACTATTCTGAAGATCTAATTATTATGAGATCGGCTCAATGTCCATATTCAGTAAAAAATGTTGATGCCATAATTGAGACTGCAAAAAAATTAAATATGAAAGCAAACTTAATTGAAATGAATGATGCGGAATCAACACAAAAATCGCCATGTGCATTTGGTACATTTTGCATAAACAACGATGGAAAAATTATAAGTTATCATCCGATAAGTAATACAAGATTTGAGAATATTATCAAAGCAGAAACGAACAAAAAATTTGCTTAAAGCATATAACATCTTTTTTTGGGGGGTTAAAAATTGTTTAAGAGACTAAGTCTTTAACTAAAGAATATAAAGAAATTTTGATCAATAATTATGCTTACATTAAGAAATTTGATTATATTTTAATCATTTTCAAAAACAATCATAAACAATGTTGTGGAATTGGTAATAGTTTGTTAATTTTGTAGTTTGATATTTTAAAATAACGCTGAAAAAAGTTGAGTAGAAAGAAAATATTATTTTTAACTCCAAGATTTCCCTATCCTATGATAGGTGGGGATAGATTGAAGCCATACCATTTGTTATCACATTTAGCAAAGCACTATGATGTAACTCTTGTTTCATTTTCGTATTCGCAATTCCCGCAGAAGAGTTATATCGAAGAAATTGAGAAACTTGGTGTGGAGGTCTTTCCTGTTGTACAAAATCCAACGATGGCTGTGCTTGGAAGTGGTTTTCGGCTTATGCAGAGATATCCGCTTGAGATTTCGTTTTATTTAAGAAAAGATTTTAGGCAATTGGTTGATAAATTAACAAAAGAAAGAAAGTTCGATCTTGGAATTGCTTTCTTTATGCGTACAGCCGAATATATAAAAAATAAAAATTTCAAGAAATTATTGATTTCTGAAGATTGCCGGACTCTTTATCAATATCGTTCATATAAAGAAAGTACAAGTTTACTTCAAAAAGGCGTAAGATTTTGGGATTATTTCAAATTAAAACGATACGAGCCAAGAATTGTAAATCATTTCGATGCAGTTTCGCTTGTATCTCCTGAAGATATAGTTGCAATGAAAGAGCAAAATTCAAATGCAAATTATAAATTGCTCACCAACGGCACAGATTTAGAAAAATACGCATTCAACGAAAATTTCGAAGAAAGAAAATCAATTCTTTTCACAGGGAAATTGGATCTATGGGCAAATCAATTAATGATTATGCGTATTGTCAATGAAATTTTACCAATTGTTCGTCAGAAGTATCCAAACATTTTATTTGAAATAGTAGGGGCGCGCCCTTCATCTTCAATATTAGCTTTGCAAAGTAAATTTGTAAAAGTTCACCCAAATGTACCCGAATTGGTTCCATATTTACAGAGAGCACGCGTTTTCCTTCATCCGCACATTGGCGGCTCGGGAATTCAGAATAAATTACTCGAAGCAATGGCTTGCGGTGCACCTGTTGTAACTACATTTACCGGAAATCAAGGCATTCATGCAAAACATAAATTTGAAGCACTGATTGGCGAATCATCTGAGGAATTAGCACAACATACTCTAACATTTTTGGAGAATGAAGATCTCAGTAAATCCATTTCTTATAACGCAAGAAAATTGATGGAAGAGACTCATTCTTGGTCTGCAGTATTCAATCAACTCGATCATATTCTTAAGGAATTACTCTAAGATGAGCATACCTGCAATTTTTTTTGACAGGGATGGTATTGTTAATACTCGACTCATTGATAAATATGTTTTAAACATTGATCAATTTGAATTTACACCGAATTTTTTTGAAGTGTTCAAATTGGTTAAGAGTTTAGATTATTTAGCAATTTTGATTACAAATCAGCAAGGAATTGGCAAAAAATTGATGACCGAAAATGATTTGCAAGAAATTCACAAATTTATGCAAGAAAAATTGATAGAAAATACCGGCTTTCAATTCGATGATATTTACTTTTGTGGTGATTTAAAAGAAAATAACAATTATAGAAGAAAGCCAAATCCGGGAATGATTTTTGAAGCTGTGGAAAAATTCAACATTGATTTGAAAAATTCATATTTCATAGGCGATTCTTTTTCGGATATTGTTGCCGGAAAAAGTGCCGGAGTAAAAACAATTTATGTTAATAATGACATTTGTGATTTTGCTGATTATTGTTTTGATGATTTATCGAAATTTTTACAATTTTTTCAAAAAGTAAAGTAGCATTATGTTTGAAACTGCAATTGAATTGATAAGTCAAGTACCTTGGTATTGGGTTTTGGTTTTTGCTTTTGCTGTTACTTTTATTGAGAATATCTTTCCACCCTCGCCAAGCGATGCCATTTTGCTTTTTATAGCCACATTTGTTGGAATTGGAAAGATTAGTTTTATTTCATTACTAATTGCTTCCACTTTGGGATCTACAGCTGGATTTGCAGTTATGTATTATCTTGGCAATCAATTCGAGCATAAAATTATCGAATCAAAAAGATTTAGTTTTATTTCTCGAGATTTGATTCACAAAGTTGAAAGATGGTTCTCAAAATGGGGTTATTGGCTTGTTGTTGCAAATAGATTTCTCTCTGGAACTCGAGCAGTAATTGCCTTTTTTGTTGGATTATCAAGTTTGGAATTCAATAAATCATTAGCATTATCTTTTGTGAGTGCTTTGATTTGGAATTCCCTATTGATATATTTTGGAATGAAACTTGGCGATAATTGGATAGTTTTTGATGAATTTCTAAAAGATTATGGCTTATACGTTTCAATTGCAACTTTGATAATTATAATGTATTTTGTGGTTCGATGGGCTATTAATCGATTCACATCCAAATTAAAAGATTGAATTTACTATTTTGTGAATTTTTCATTTAATAATTTAAATGTTAATTAATTACTTAAGAAGACTTTTCGGAATGATACATTTCAAATCCAAACAGGAAATCGAGCAAATAAGACAGTCCTCTTTGCTTGTTTCAAAAACTTTGGCATATCTTGCTGAATTTATAAATGAAGGCATTACTACTTTAGAATTAGATAAATTGGCGGAAGATTTTATTGTAAAAAATGGAGCTAAGCCGGGCTTTAAAGGATTATATAAATATCCTTATACAATTCTCACCTCAGTTAACGAACAAGTGATTCATGGTATGCCAAATGATAGACCTCTTCAGAATGGCGATATGGTTTCTGTTGATGTTGGTGTGGTTTTGAATGGTTGGTGTGGCGATCATGCCTATTCTTTTGTTATTGGTGATATTCCAAATGAAACCAAAAGATTAATGAGAGTTACAAAAGAATCCTTATATAAGGGAATCGAGCAGACAAAATCTCTTAATCGAGTTGGTGATATTGGGCATGCAATACAAACTCATGTGGAATCGCATGGTTTTTCTGTTGTTACCGAATTAACAGGTCATGGAATTGGTAGAGAAATGCACGAAAGCCCATCAGTTCCAAATTATGGGAAAAAACGCAGAGGCGACTTACTCAAAAGTGGTATTGTTTTGGCGATTGAACCAATGATAAATATGGGCAGAAGTGATGTAGTTTTGCTTGATGACGGCTGGACTTACATTACTAAAGATGGGCTTCCATCATGCCATTACGAGCATAATGTTGCTATAATTGACGGAAAACCAAACATATTATCAGATTATAAAATTATCGAAACAGTATTAGAGCAAAAAGGTGATTTTTATATTAAATGATGCAATTGGGATGCGAATAATCAAATGAAATTTATTTAGTTACTTTAGTTTTTTTACAACTTGCAATATTAAAGTTTCGGTTGTATGCAAAGTTAGAATATATTATAATCAAAAAAAATTTCAGTGTTATTTTGCAACTGCAAATATTCCTTACTTTCTTAAATAATTTGCTAATTCTCTACTATTTCTTAAAGAAACACAAGAAATATTATGTATATTAATTATTTTTTTTAATCAGATGAAATTTTCTTAATTTTGCATCTTGTTTTTATAATTTTTGGGTTTTTAATATGTTTTTCTTAAAAATTGTTCGGTTTTTTGCTGTTGCTCTTTTGGTTTCTTTTGTAGTTTCATGTGGAAGTAGCAGTATCAATAAAGATTTGTCTAAGCACAAAGAATTTATTGAATTATCAAAAAGCAATAATGAAATTATTGTAAGTATGGACACTGTTTTTTACAAAGGAATTCCACATTCAATTTTGAAAGAAGAGGGAATTTCTTTTGCTCCTTTTTATAATTTCTATTCATTGAAAGGTGAAAAATGTATAGAAGTTTTGCCGTACTCAGCTGATGGTAAGGCGACATCACATCATGAATACAGATTTTTTGGAACCAATACTGGTATGAAAGCTTATACTGACTTTAGTTTTTCAACCATTGGCGTTTGCAAAAATGTAATTTTCAATAATTTGATGAATGCCGATGGGCTGAATTCTTTAGATGTTGGTAATTTTACAAATATTGGAAAGCGTCCTCCTAAATTCGATCCGGGTAAATTGAAAGTAAAAAGAGAAATGTCGAAAGTAATAAAAATTGACCAAGGTAATAAAAATATCTATCAGGGCGATGTTTTGATTGGAAAATTTACTCAAGGAAGCGAAAAATCTTCGGACTTAAAGGAAAGCAAAACTGTTGTGAATATTACATTCATCAATTTAACCAAATGCGCCCAAATTAAGTTTGAAGAGTACAAAGTATCAAGACTTAGTAATCCGAATATGACAATTGAAACTGAATTTGAAGGTAAATATCATCAATTGAAAGTGAAAGAAGAAAACGCATCCTTTGATTCTGATGTTATAAAGCAAGCAGTAGAGTATTTGGTAACAAATGGTTATTTATAGGAATGAATCCTATAACTTTTGCAAAATTATGAATTTTTTTCGAACTCAAGTTTAATTGAATAAAATTATGAAATATCACATTAATGATTTTAATTCTTGATTCAATAGATTTTAGTTAATGTAAAGGCTGACCAATAATGATTTTAAGTAATTTGATCATCAAAAAAAAGATTATTCAACTTCTTAAATCTCATTCGATTATTTATTAGCATCTTGCTTTTAAATAGATTTTTTGGGACAGCCTTTACTTTTTTAAATATTCTGTCTATATTTTTTATATACAACAATTTTATTATTCTTAATTGTTATTATGGTAGGAAATTGGCTTATGAATTTTTTTATTATTTATTAATTCCTTTCTTTTATATATTAATCAAATTATAATTTTAAGTTACATTTTTGAAAGTAATAGGTCAAATATTTTTAAATAATTTGTTTTTTCAAAATATTACAATTAATTTAGAAGTTAGTAATTAATATTTTTATTAATAAGTTAGAAAAATAAAAATGAAAAATTCAACTTTGTTATTTGTATTATTATTTGCATTTAATTTGATTATGATAAATCAATCAAATTTAGTTGCACAGCAAAATTCCCCTTTTAATATTCCTGCAACAGTTCAAGTTCCTGAATGGGTTATTCAGACTGATTGGAATAATCCAAATATTTATAAAATTGATTCTTTGATAAAACTCTATAAAAATGTCGAGAAATCAAATAATAATGTTGATTATCAAAAAAAAGATATGTTAGAATCTGATGAAGAGCCATATATGATTGCATATATTCGCTGGAGGAATCAAATGACACCATTTATTAAACCAAATGGTTTTATAAAATATGATTCTAATTTCTACATTAATCATTTAGAAAATGCGATTTCTATCCAAGATAGTAAGAAAAATCAGCTTGAAAATTTACAAAATAATAATTCTAATTGGAAGCCGTTAGGACCAGTTGAAACCTTTCACCATTCTAATAAAGGTGCGGCATGTTCGCAAGTTAATATTTATCAAATAGCAATTTCAGAATCGAATCCGAATGTTTTATATTCTGCTTCCGAAACTGGAATAATATTCAAATCTCTTGATAAAGGTTTGAATTGGACTTCAGTAAGTGATCAATTGCCTGCAATAGGATGTAATTCCTTAATAGTTGACCCCAAAAATGAAAATATAGTTTACTGCAATGCTTCCGGATATGCTTTATTAAAAACTATAAATGGTGGATCTACTTGGTCAATGTTAAAATCATATACCGGTAAGGGCGGCGAAAGAATTGTTATAAATCCTAAAAACGGCAGAATTTTAATTATTGGTGAAACTTCAATTTATTATAGTGATAATGAAGGTACTGACTGGATTCAGTCTAAAGGAAGCACAATTGTTGGCTATTATTATGATATGATTCTCAATCCAAAAAGTGCAGATACTGTTTATGCGGTTGGCTCTTCAAATAATAAAGAAATCTTGATGTATCGCAGTACTGATGGTGGTACGAATTTTACAAAAATCACAAATGGACTTGCTGGAATTGAGAACGCTGGAGCAAGATTCGGAGTTAGTATAGCAAATAGTAGTATAGTTTATTGTATAGCACTTGGCAATACAACAGGACCTAAATTATTAAAAAGTACAGATAGAGGAAATTCATGGAAAATTGCTGTAAGTTCTTCAAATACATCATTAACAGGTGGTGGAAATAAAACTGGACTTGATATGTCTAACGGTCAGGGCTTTTTTGATTTAGACATTGTTATAGATTCAAAAAATGCAAATAATGTAATAGTTGGAACAACTACTGCATATAAATCAATAGATGGCGGATTAAATTTTGCTCCTTTGGGAGGTTATGGTGGTCCTTTTGGAATTCATCCCGATATTCAATGTACAAGGACTTTGGGTGATGATACTTACATCGCTACTGACGGTGGTGTAAATTATTCTTCAGATTTTTTTAGTGAATTATCAAATTGGTCAGTTCGTAATAATGGATTAACTGGATCTGATTTTTGGGGATTTGGTCAGGGTTGGGAAGAGGATATTGTTGTTGGAGGCAGATACCATAATGGAAATACTGCAATTTTTGAAAATTATAATGATGGTAATGCTTTGGCATTAGGTGGCGGCGAAGATGCAACCGGACATGTATTTCACGGACGAGAAAGAACAGTTGGATTTAGAGATATTGGCACTTATTCTATTCCTTCCGACTTAAATGGAAAAGTTCTAAAAGCAGAATTTAGCAATTCACTCTGGCCCCAAGATGATTATTACGGCTTATTTTCAAGTAAATTAGTAATTGATCCACGTTATTCGAATGTATTTTATGTTGGCAAGGATAGCATATTATGGAAATCTTCCAATAGTGGTGCTTCTTATATTTCTCTAAATAATTTTGGTAATGGGAATAGAGTATGGAGATTTGAAATTGCAAGAAGTAACTATAATGTTATTTATCTATGTGCTACTTATGGAGTTTATAAAACCACAGATGCAGGTAATTCTTGGACTAAATTAACTTTGCCTGTAACTTATAATAGCTACAATTCGGATATTGCTGTAAACCCATTAAATGAGAATGAAGTCTATGTTTGTATGGCTCATAATGCCGCCAAAGATAAAGTTCTAATGTCGAAAGATGGAGGATCCACTTGGATAAATATAACTGGGAAATCTTTAGAAAATACTACTGTAGCATATCTTCAATATCATGGAGGCACAGACGGTGGTGTTTATGCTATTACTTCTTCAAATTACACCGCCACAAAAGTCTTTTATAGAGATAATTCTATGAATGAATGGTTAGATTACAGTAATGGCATTCCGCAAAATTATTATGCAAGAAATGGTGGATTGATTTTTTATAGAGATAATAAAATGAGATTGGCAGGTTCAAGAGGTGTTTGGGAAACGCTACTTTATACCAACGCTTCTCCTGTTGCTCAACCTATGTCCGACAAGAAATATATTGCTTGTAGCAAAGATACAGTAAGATTTAGTGATTATTCAATGTTGAATTATGCAAATGCAAAATGGCAGTGGAGTTTTCCTGGTGCTTCTTGGGTAAGCGATTCAACAGTTCGTAATCCAAAAGTGCTTTATTCTAAATTGGGTAATTATTCAGTAACATTAACTGTAACAGATTCAACAGGCAAATCAAATACAAAAACGGTTAAAGATATGGTAAGTTTGATTGCTGATAATTGTATGCCTGATACTTTGGTTGGAAATTGCTTGAAAATGAATGGAACATCTCAAACAGTAAATTTAGGAAAAGTGAATATTAATAGCAATACATTTTCTATTTCTTGCTGGGTAAAACCAAGTGGCAATCAAAATAGTTTTGCACAACTAATATCTCATTACGGTTGCCCCGGTTCGCCAAATTATGGTCTTGGCGTAGGTTTCACTTTTTCCGGCTATACTCCAAATCTTCAACTTTGCTACACTGATGAAACTGTTAATTATAGTAATTATAGTGGTTTGTTTTGCGATAGCACTCAATGGAATTTTGTTGTATTGACATATTCTCCAACGGGAGTAAAAATCTATCTAAACGGTAATTATTCACCTGTAAATACAAAAAATATGCCTGTTTTGGACTTATCGCAAACACCTTTCTATGTAAATGCTGATATTCATAATCAAGGTGGTAGATATAAAGGACAAATTGAAGAAATCAAATTTTACGATTATACTTTAAACCAGGATGAAGTCAGAGAGAAAATGCACTTGATTCAAAATGAACCTCAATTGGAAAAAGGGTTGGTTAAATACTTCCAATTCAACAAGTATGATCCAATTTCTGAAACGGTATATGATGCTTTAAGTGGCGATAAATCGGATATTCCAACGGCTAATATTGTTGCATCTACTGCTCCAATTGGCACAGGCACATTTTCCAGAAAAACAAATGTTAATAGTGCAGGAATTCATAGTTTTGAAGATGCTGATATTGATTTATATTTGCCAGTTGATGGAATATATCCAGATGGAGAAGTTGTGGCGTTTCATTTGCAAAACAATCCAGACCAAAGCCCAGATAATAAACTAATTTTACCCGGATATTTTATTGTTAATAATTATGGCAAAAACCTTCTATTCACTCAGCCAGATAGCGTAAAATTTAGAAATTTAAATGTTAATGTTCCATATTATAATGCAGGAAATTTCAAACTTTATAATAGACGATCAGGTGATTTTGCTAAGACTTGGAGCAATGAATTAGACTCTGCAAATACATTTTTATATGAAATAAATAACAGTTCGCTAACTTGGACTAATTGCACCAATTTTAAAAGATTTGGTCAATTTGTAATTGTCAATCAAAATGAAATACCAACTAGTGTTAATCAAGATTATAATCTAAATTCAAACGATTTCGAAGTATCAGAAATGTTTCCAAATCCAACAAAAGAGTTCTGTACTTTTTCAATAAAATCAACGAAAAATCAACATTTAGGAATTTCAATATCAGATATTAGTGGAAATACAGTTTATAAAGTTACAGAAGAAATAAATATTGGGAAAAATACAATCCTTCTCAATTTACCTAAATTATCAACTGGAATGTATTTTGTAAATATTAAACTTGTAAATGAAGTAAGCATAATAAGGAAATTAATTGTAGAATAATTTGAAGTTATAACTCATCGTATGAATCTTTTGAGTAAATAACTAATTGAATAAAGAAAGGAAATATCTGTTCGAATAAGTTTTTTTATTTTAAGTAGGTCAGAAATTCATAAATTATAAATCAAATATTTTTGTGGATAGTTTGGTATTTATAATTATAAATGGATTTTGAAATTATTTTATGATAATACTAAATGAATTCTAAAATTTAATCTTATAAAAAATTAATATTTTTTTTCTGCGTCTATATATTTCTTTAATAACAACTAAATAGAAATATGGATATTAAGCAAAATGATACAGTAAAAATTCAGCAATTAGCTGAAATAATAAAAAATGTAAAAACTGAAATCGGAAAAGTGATTATCGGGCAAAATGATATTGTTGAGCAACTGATAGTATCACTTTTTGCGAAAGGTCATACACTTTTGATTGGTGTTCCGGGCTTGGCAAAAACGCTTTTGATTCGCACTTTGGCAAGAGCGATGGACCTGAAATTTAATAGAATTCAGTTTACTCCGGATTTGATGCCCGGTGATATTACAGGAACAGAAATTATTGAAGATGATATTTCTACCGGTCATAAGCAATTTCGTTTCGTAAAGGGTCCAATTTTCTCTAATATAATTCTTGCTGATGAAATTAACCGTACTCCTCCAAAAACTCAAGCGGCATTGCTTGAAGCGATGGAAGAGCATAGTGTTACTGCGGCAGGACAGACTTATATTCTTGATGAGCCATTCTTCGTATTGGCAACGCAAAATCCAATCGAGCAAGAAGGTACATATCCATTGCCAGAGGCGCAACTCGACCGCTTTATGTTTAATATTTGGCTTGATTACCCAACAGCAAACGAGGAAATTGATATTGTTAAATCAACAACTGCACAGCTCAATCCAAAAATTAATAAAGTGCTTAATTCTCAGCAAATTATCGAATTTCAGGAATTAGTTCGTAGAGTGCCGGTTTCGGATAATGTGATTGATTATGCTGTTAAACTTGTTCGCAACACTCGTCCAGCAACAACTTCTCTTGAATTTGTGAAAAATTATATTAGTTACGGAGCAGGTCCACGTGCCTCGCAGTACTTGATTTTGGGTGCTAAATCTCGTGCCGCAATGAAAGGAAAATTCACTCCGGACATTGATGACGTCAAAGCTGTTGCTTTACCCGTACTTCGTCATAGAATTGTATTGAACTTCAATGCAGAGGCAGACAATATGTCTCCTGAGAAGATTGTGAATATGCTTATGGAAGCAAAATAATTCAAAAATAAAATAAAAAAGCGGCATCGAATAAAATCAATGCCGCTTTTTTTTATCTTTATTCTTCATTAATCTCGTTTTAATTGATTAAATAAATTTTGATATGCTGCTTTGACATTTTTATCAGTAGCCAAATAATTCTCAATGGTTTGGCATGAGTGCAAAACTGTTGAGTGATCACGATTTCCAAAACTTGCTCCAATAGTTTTAAGAGAATTTCTAGTTAATTGCTTCGATAAATAAATAGCCATTTGGCGTGCAAGAGCAATTTCGTGCTTTCTAGATTTGGATTCAAGAATTTCTGGTTCGAGTTTGTAATAATTTGCAACTTTAACCTTTATGTCTTGAATAGTCATAGGCAATGGATTGTTTCTGTTATGCCCGATTATTACTTCTGTTGCCAAATCCATTGATAACTTTTTCTTATCTAATGTAGTTTTTGCAATCAAACTAATGAGAAGCCCTTCCATATCGCGAATGT
>JANJUO010000642.1 GCA_024710535.1 bacterium | reverse complement strand
CACAGCAAGCAGTAAGGGGAGTTGTATACCAAAATAATGAATTTTCAAAATTGGCATATCAAATTGATGTGAATTCAGAGGAAATTATTTTTTATATGATTCCTAATCAAATCATAGACATAAAAAATGAGGATAAGATTTTAACAAATAATGAGGCTATATTTGGGGATTCTTATAAAAATACAGCACAATTGTTGAGCGAAGAGACTGTTTCGTTTGGTGGGCATGTTTGGATGAAAAAAAATCTTGATGTTGCACGTTATAGAAATGGTGATGAAATCCCTAATATAAGTAATAATGATGAATGGTTGCATGCAAAGTATGGTGCATGGTGCTACTATAATAACGATCCCGTATTGGGTGCAATTTATGGGAAAATATATAATTGGTATGCTGTAAATGATCCCCGTGGATTGGCTCCAATAGGCTGGCATGTTTCAAGTTGGGAAGAATATGGTTCATTAATTAAAGGGTTTGATAATTCGGCAGAAGCAGGAGGTCATTTAAAAGAAGTTGGAACAAATTATTGGAATGAGCCAAATGTAGGAGCAACAAATTTGACAGGAATGAGTATGCTCCCAGGTGGATATAGGAGTTATGGGGGTGAATTTTATCAACTTGGAAAAATTGGAATTTGGTGGTGTACGGAAAATGATGGCACAAATGCAAATTATCTTAGACTAAACAATGATGATTCAAAATTAAATGGTAGCATAGGTATGTGGTGGGCAGGTGCCTCAATCCGTTGCGTCAAAGATTGAAAATTAATTTCGTAAAGTATTCACAAAAAAACCTCCCGAATCTTTCGCTTCGGAAGGCTCTTTTTCAATAAAATAATTAATTAATCGAGTGAAAAGCCGGATAATACATCTATTACGGATTGAACTCTGCCAAATGGGGCTGAGATTTGCACTCCGCTGATTGATTTTTTGATTATATCAAGAGTTTCTCTGGCTATTTCGATTCCTTCTTTCAAGCTATCTTCTTTGGAATCCTGATATTTGCGAAGTCTATTCAAAATAGTATCGGGAACATCACATCCGGGTACTTCATTGTTCATAAATTCAGCATTTCTTATCGATGTAAGGGGCCAAAGTCCAGCAATAACAGGTATTTTGATGTGTTGTATTCTATTTATGAAGTTCTCGAAAATGCGAATATCAAAAACAGGTTGAGTAACTATAAATTCGGCTCCGGCATCTACTTTCCAATTTAATCGCTTTATTTCTTCATCAAGATTAATTGCCCCTGGATTTGCTCCAACTCCTGTAAAAAAGCCGGTAGGACTGCCAATAGGATTGCCAACTATGTCCATTCCATTATTTAATCTATTTAAAATATTAACCAAACCTATTGCATCAACATCATAAACAGCAGTAGCATCTGGATAACTGCCTACTTTTGGAGGATCGCCGGTTATTGCAAGAATATTTTTCAATCCAAGAGCGTAAGCACCCAATAAATCCGACTGAATTCCAATGATGTTTCTATCACGACATACATAATGAAGCACTGTTTCGATTCCAACTTCGCGCTGAATCTGAACGGCAAGCGATAAAGCCGACATTCTTGCACTTGCACGAGGTCCATCGGGAATATTTATCACATCAATTCCATAGTAAAACATTTCGCGAGCTTTGTCGATTTCTTTAATAGCAGAAACGCCGTAAGGAGCAAGCAATTCAACGAATTTAACAAAATGTCCATCAAGAATTCTGCGTGCCAAACGAGACTTTGCACTTTGCTCTATCAATTTGATATTTTGCGGTTTATGACTTTCAACAATTTCAAATCGTTTATTAGGGGAGGTCGGCTTAACTGCATTAATCATATTTCTCATTCTCTTAATATGATCAGGACCGGTACCACAACATCCGCCAACCACTGAAGCTCCAGCTTGAATGAAGTGTTTTGCATATTCTCCCAAGTATTCGGGCGAGGTAAGATAGATGTTTCTACCGTCAATATTGCGAGGTTTTCCTGCATTAGGCATAATTGAAATTGGTTTATCAGTAATTTTGCGAACTTGCTCAAGCCAATTTAGCATCACTTGTGGACCAACGGTGCAATTTATTCCGATAACATCGGCGCCGGTATCAACGAGCTCTTTTACCATAATTTCAGGCGATGCACCTGTTAGCGCATCGGCATCATCATCTATCGTCATTTGAGCAATTACCGGTAAATCACAAAGATTTTTTGCGGCTTTGATTGCGGCATTCAATTCGGCAGGGTAAATGAATGTTTCGAAAATTAGTAAATCAACTCCGCCATCAATTAAGGGCTGGATTTGCTCTGAAAAATATTCCACTGCTTCATCAACCGAAGTTGGTCCAAGCGGTTCAATCATAATTCCAAGCGGACCAACGCTTCCTGCAACTAAAATATCATCGCCGGCAACTTCACGAGCAATTTTTGCTCCTTCGTAATTAATTTCATAAACTTTATCATGCAATTGATGTAGTTTCAATTTGAAACGATTGGCGCCATAAGTATTTGTTTCAATTACGTCTGCACCTGCTTTTTTGTAATCCTCATGAACATTTTTGATAATTTGCTGATCGCTTAAATTCAGTGATTCAAAACAGCGGTTAATAAAAACTCCTCGATTGTAAAGTTCGGTTCCAAGCCCACCGTCAAAGAGAATTACACCATTTTTTATCTTTTCGATGAAATTAATTTTTGTCATAGTAAATCTTTTGATTATATTGCTTATTGTTTGATTAAAAAATAATTAATTGTTAAAAAGTTATTTGTAAAAAATGAATAAGACACTTACTGTAATAATTTTATTTTGTTTGGCGCTCATATTTTTTTCTTCGGAACTGATTGCAAAGAAAAAGAATCAGAAGAATAATTCAAAGCGGGAGTATTTAATTGTTAAGCCAAAATCCGGCGATGGAATTCAGACTTTATTTAATAGGTACGGAATTGATCTCAATAAAGAGAGCAAATCTTTTTTCTTCGAAAAAAATGAAGGCAAGTTTTTCAAGGCTAATGGGTTAGTTGTTTCCAAAGAATATTTTTTGCCTATTGAAATAATAAAATTGAATGAATCAATTGCAAAATCAATCAAGAAAAAAGATGCTGATTATATTGATTTAATTGCACAGTATAATGAAAATGTGGAAAATTCCGGAATTAAAACAGATAAAAGTGTGATTTGGGTACCATTATTTATTTCAAAAATTAAAGAAACAAAAATTGAAGAAGAGAAATTAGTTACAAAAATGTATCCGATTTTTGGTGAGAAGTATCAAGAAGTAAAGCAATTAAGCAACAAACTCAAGAATAAAGTTTTTTATCTGGTTAGTGGTCATGGCGGACCCGATCCCGGAGCAGTTGGATCTCGAAGCGGTTATGAACTTAACGAAGATGAATATGCTTATGATGTAACACTTAGACTTGCGAGAAAAATAATCGAAAATGGTGGGATTGTTTATATTATGGTTCAAGATGAGGATGATGGCATTCGAGATAATCAATTTTTGAATAATGATAATCATGAATTATTGATTGATGGCTCCATAATTTCTCCAATTCAGAAAACACGACTTCAGCAACGAACTGAATTAATTAATAAATATTATCAAAAAAATAAAGATGAATATTCTCAATATGTTGTTGAAATTCATGTTGACTCAAGAATCAACCAAAAGGGAATAGATATTTTTTTCTATTATAATCCCGGCTCGGATTTCGGCGAAAAACTTGCAACAATTATGCTTAATACTTTAAGTGAAAAATATGAAAAAGCTCAGCCCGGACGTGGTTATCATGGAACAGTTTCTGCCAGAAATCTCCATACACTAAGAGAATCAAAGCCCGTTGGCGTTTATATTGAATTAGGAAATATCCAAAATCCAAGAGATCAAATAAGATTAATCGAACCAAACAACAGACAAGCCATTGCAAATTGGCTTTGCGATGGCTTGATAAAAGGATTAAGAAAATAATTGAAAATTCGAAAGAAAAATTTAATTATTGTTTTAATTCATATCTTTCCAAAGTAAATGTTTCGCCCAGATAACGTTTTCTTACTTCTTCATTTGAGGCAATGTCTTCTGCTGAACCAGATATATAAATATTGCCATCTATCAAAATGTATGCTCTATCGGTAATTGAAAGAGTTTCGTGCACATTATGATCGGTAATCAAAACGCCAATACCTTGGTCTTTTAGTTTGAAAATAATTTTCATAATATCTTCGACAGCAATTGGATCAATCCCTGCAAAAGGTTCATCTAAAAGCACAAACTTTGGGTTTGAAGCAAGAGTTCTTGCAATTTCGCATCTTCTTCTTTCGCCTCCAGAAAGCATATATCCTTTTGATTTTCGGATATGAGCAATTCCAAAATCTTCAAGAAGTAATTCCAATTTCTCTTTGCGAGCTTTAGAACTTAATTTTTGTAATTGCAAAATTGCTTTAACATTATTCTCAACAGACATCTTCCTGAAAATTGATGCTTCCTGAGGTAAATACGATATTCCTAATCGTGCTCGTCTATACATTGGGTATGATGTAATATCTTGATGATCCATAGTAACAATACCGCTATTTGGCTTGATCATCCCAACAATCATATAAAAAGTAGTTGTTTTGCCTGCTCCGTTAGGACCAAGCAAACCAACTACTTCACCTTGAGTAATGTTGATGGATACATCTTTAACCACCACTCTATTTTTGAATTTCTTAACTAAACTTTCAGCTTTTAATATGCTTTGATTTTCCAAAATTATCGCCTTTTCGGAGTTGGTTTCAATTCTAATGTTCGGGTAAGTTCTTTACCATCTCTTAATAATTTAAATGTAACTTTCTGCCCAACTTCACCATCACTTACCATAATGAAGTAATCGTCAAGTCTGTTTACTTTGTATCCGTCCACTTCCAAAATAATATCGCCAAGTTTCAAGCCAGCTTGCTCTGCAGGAGATTCTCTTTGAAATCCATATACAACCACACCATCTTTTTTGTCGGAACCAATATATCTTGCCAGTTGTGCATCCATTTCTCTAACTTCCATACCTGTATAGAAATCACGGTTTATTTGCTTATCTTTTTTGATACGGTCAATTATTGTTTTTACGCGATTAATCGGTACTGAAAAGCCAATTCCAATGCTACCGGCACCTTGTCTGCCTTGCGAAGTTGAATAAATTACTGTATTCATTCCAATAACTTCGCCAAGAGAATTTATTAATGGTCCGCCTGAATTACCGGAACTGATTGCGGCGTCAGTCTGAATCATACCTTTATAAACTCGATTATATGGCTGATCTTGATGAAGGAAATCAACATCTTTATTTGAAACAACACCAACTGTAACAGTTGGTTTTGCATTCATATCGAATAATCCAAATGGATTTCCAAATGCAATTGCCCATTCACCTATGATAACATCGTCAGAAT
>JANJUO010000641.1 GCA_024710535.1 bacterium | reverse complement strand
CACATACTTAAATTCAAATTCTTCATAATTAACTTTAATATTTCCTTTTTGTGCGTTGCTCCATTCCAGCAAATTTACTAATAATGAAAACAAATTTCCAGAAGAATCTTTCATAATTCCAATTATACTTTTCTTTTCTTCATTATCAAAAGAATCATAAGAGTGGTGAATCATATCTGTTAATTGCATAAAACTTGCAATTGGATTTTTTAGGTCATGGGCTATAATCGAAAAGAATTTATCTTTTGTGGCAATTACTTTTTGTAATTCTTCATTCTTGAAATTTATTTCTTCATTTTTTTCAGAAAGAACAGCATTGAGTTTGTTCTTTGCCTTCAATCTAAAATAATTCGAGACTAAAATGATAATTGCCACTAAAATTATCAACCCAAAGATTATTAGATTATTTTTCTGATCTTTTTCAAGTAATTCCTTTTCTTTTTTTGCATTTTGTAATTCAAAGTTTGCATTTAAATCCGCAATTTTGATATTAACTTCATTATTACTCACAGAGTCTTTTTCATCATAATATTCAGATTGATATTTTAAAGCACTTTCAAAGTCCTTAATATTTTTTAATACATCAATTAGATTCATATAAACAGACTCAGCCAAATAGCCGAAATTATTTTGTTTGTGATATTCATAAGCAATTTTTGCAAATTTTAATGCCTCAGAATAGTTTTTAAGCTTATCATAACAAGATGAAAGGTTAGTATAATTAATTATTGCTCCATCATAAGCTCTGACATCAACTGCCTGCTTGGCACCAAGCTCGAAATAAACAATAGCAGAGTCGAACATTTCTCTTTGATAAAAAATAAATCCAAGATTTGTATTTACTTGAGCAATGTTTACTTTATCATTTGATTTCTCTGAATAATATCTTGCGAATTGCAAACTCTTAACTGCTTCATCAAAATTTTTTATATCGCTGTAAATTATTGCTAAATTGTTATAATATGAAAAGAAAAAATTATCATAAATTATATTTTCTGCTTCGGGAACTTTGTTATTTTTTAAAAAATCATTTAATTTTGAGATTGCCATATTGAATTTCTGAATTGCAAAATCGTATTTTTTCCAATCTCTTAGAACTAAGCCCATCACAGCATTTGATTGTGCAATCCACGACCCTAAATTATTTTTTTCGGCAATTTCAATCATTTCTTCAGCAATTTTGATTGCTTCTTTGTAATTTCCTCTATTTCTTAATACTCTTGAATAAGCATCTCTAATTTTCAAATTTATCTTTGCATCACTTTCCAATTCTGAATATTTGTATGCCAAATAGCTGTAATGATAGGTAGAATCAACCAATTTCTTATATTCAAAATTTACAACTAATTGTAAATAAGCAATTGCTTTTTGGCTATCTTTAATTTCCGGCAATACCAAATATGCTTTTTCATAGAATGATTCTTCTTTAGTTGTATCTTTTTGATGATAATAAAAAGCTAAATTAATTAAGGTTATAAAATTTTCTAATTTACTATTAATTTGTTCGTTTTCCTTCAAAGCTTGGTGAGCTATTTCAAGAAATTTTTCGGGATTTTTATCATAATATTCGATTGATAAATTATTAAGAAACTTGATTCTATTTGAGCCGTCTTCTGTTTTCAATAAATTATTAAGAGAATCAATTTTATTATTCGCAAAAATTGAATATGAAAACACAAATATTAACAAACAAACTATTTTCACCAGCAACCTAATCTCAAATTATAAAAATCAAATATATTTTTTATACCAACTGTAAAATTAATAAAAAAATTTTGTTTTATAAAGTAATTAAATAAATATTTAGAATTGTTTCAATCAATATTACTTGTCCTTCGGATTAAAACCGTTGATTTTATATACATATAGATAATTTCAATTTACCTAAACTCCTTGTTCAATATCCTATTTGGCAAAGTAGCATCTAATTTCTTATAACTCAATGCCACTCGGACGCTTCCATCACAAAATGGTCCCACTTGATATGGATCAAAAGTAATTATAAGTGAATCTTTTGCCAAATTAAAATTACGAAAATTTTCGATAACGGGCTGAGTGCCACTTGTTACCCAAGCTGTATCACTATCAACCTTTTTGAGCAATTCCAATCTTGTTAAATCAGAAACTTTGATTAAAAATAGCGAATCTGCGAATAAATCATAATCAGAAATTAGTTCTCCCCTTTGCAGATCCACATTTAACGATATATTATAATGGAGACCATGAATCGAACCAACACCATACTGAAAAACCTCATACAATACCGAAGCAAGCGATTCGGAATTATTTAGAACCTGATATTCAATCGTAAATTCATTTTTGAACTCTTTAAATTCTTCGGGCCACTCCTCAATTGTAGGAATTTCCATCATAAACAAATTTTTTGTATTTTCAACATGATATTTCATTATAGAATTGAACATTTGCATGCTTTCGGCGATAGGATAATAAATCATTTGAGGATAATTTATTTTAATATCTAACCTTTTGTCATCAAGAAATTCGATAATTTGCTTATTTATCAAAGTAATAGTATCGCTTTTTGGAATAATTGCGGCAAGAGAATCCATAATTACAATATCAGTTTTTGCATGCCGTCTGCTTTCTGTGCACGCAATTAATAAAACAAAAATTGAAATAAATAATATTTTTTTCATAGAATTTAAATTGTAAATTAAAACGAATATAAAATTAACAAAAATGTTTTAGTAAATCAATAAATTAAATAAATATTTTCACTATTTTTATAAAAAATACGTCTCATAAGCATTAAAATAAGGATTGTGTTATGGAATATTATATCGAAAATGGAGATTCATTTTCAACTTTGAGATTAAACTTGAAAAAAGGCGAATCTTTTAGAGCAGAAGCAGGTGCAATGTTATCAATGTCCCCTACAATAAATCTTGAAGCAAAGTCTTCAGGAAAGGGAGTTTTAGGAACATTGAAAGCCGCAGTTGGCGGGGAATCTTTTTTTGCCTCATTATTTACTGCCGAAACCGGTGATGGTGAAGTAATACTTGCCCCTAATGTGATGGGCGGAATTATGAAAATTGATTTAAATAATAGCAAAATTTTCACTCAAGGTAGTGCTTATCTTGCAGGCAGTCCTGATTTGAATATCTCCACTCGCGGCTCATTCAAAGCTATGATTAGTGGGGAAGGATTGTTTCTTCAAACAATTCAGGGATCCGGTATTGTGTTTGTAAGTTCATTTGGTGCTATTATTGAAAAAACTCTGAAACCGGGTGAGTCTTATATAGTTGATACTGGGCATATAGTTGCATTTGATGAAACAGTTAAATATCATATCAGAAAAGCATCAAGAGGATTATTCTCCACTCTTGCAACAGGCGAAATGCTTGTATGCGAATACACAGGTCCGGGCAAAATATGGATTCAAAGCAGAAATCTCGCTTCATTTGCAGGTTTGATTGCAAGATTTATCCCAACTAAATAAAATAATTAATTTATGGAAAACAGCAAAACAGCAAAGCAAGAAGAATTTGTAGTTACCGCAAGAAAGTGGCGACCACTTAGATTTGATTTCGTAGTTGGGCAAGAGCATATAACTCATACTTTGCAAAATGCACTCAAAACCAATAGGATGCACCATGCATTTTTGTTTAGTGGTCCGCGAGGTGTTGGAAAAACTACAACAGCAAGAATACTTGCCCGCGCATTGAACTGTATGAATTTGAAGGATTTTGAGCCATGTAATGAATGCTCAAATTGCACGAGTATCCTCGATGGCAATTCTTATGACGTGATTGAAATAGATGGTGCATCGAATAATAGCGTTGATGATATAAGATTGCTTCGAGAAAATTCTAAATATCCGCCTGTTAAAGGAAAATACAAACTCTATATCATAGACGAAGTTCACATGCTCTCTACTTCGGCTTTCAATGCGCTTTTGAAAACGCTTGAGGAGCCACCTCCACACTTGCTTTTTGTGTTTGCAACAACAGAATCTCATAAGGTTCCGGCAACGATAATTTCCCGTTGCCAGAGATTTGATTTCCGAAGAATGGAAATTGATAGTATCGTTAAGCAACTCCGTTACATATCTGAGCAGGAAGCAATCTCAATTGATGATGAATCTTTGATTACAATTGCAAAAAAAGGCGATGGATCGATGAGAGATTCTCAATCAATTTTCGATCAGGTGATTGCTTTTTGCGGAAAGAACGTTGTATATTCAGAAATGGCTGAATCTTTGCACTTGATTGATGAAGAATTTTTCTTTAGAATTAGCAAAGCTGTGCAAGAAAAAAATATTCAGGATATGTTCAAAATTTCGCAAATGGTGATGAGCAAAGGTTATGATTTGGTGGAAACTTTGCAGGGATTGCTGGAGCATTTCAGAAATTTACTTACTGTTAAAGTTACAAACAGTACCGAAATGATTGAATCATCAAAGGCAATACTCGAGCGTTATCAAAATACTGCGGCAAAATTTACTCAAGCGGATTTGATAAGAATTCTCAATTTGATTTCTCAAGCTGAGCAGCAATTAAAATATTCTCCACAGCCACGAATCAAATTTGAAATTACTTTGGTTAATCTTGCAAATACTGCATCTGTAATGAATATTAGCGAACTTGTTGCCGAAATAAAATCAATCAGACAAAATGGTATTAAAATACCTATTGCTCAAAATCCAATAAATCAATATATTAATTCTCATATTGAAGATAATTCAATTATTGCTAAAGAAGAATCTGTTGAATATGAAAGCAAAGTAGATTTAAGTAATGATTTGGAATTGAATACTTCTGAAATTAAAAAAATTAAAGAACTTAATAAATCAAATTGGAACAGTTTTTTGGATGAATTTACAACTTTGTATCCTGAATTGAAATTTATCTCGAATTCTAATACTAAGTTTGATAAAAATAAGGTGATTATAACAATTGAAGAGGATTTTCTTTTAAGTAATGCAAGAAGTAGAGCTGATTTGATTCACTCCGAAGCATTACAGTTTTTTGAATATAAATTTGCAATTGTATTTGATGAAGCACCCAAAAAAGTTGTCAAAATCATCAATAATAACAACTTAATTCAAAAAGCTTCGTCTTATTCACCAAGAACGACCAAAGAATTGAATACAGGTGCAATGCACCCTGTTGAGAAGTCAATAGTTGAACTTTTTGGTGCTGAAGAATTAATAGATTAATATTGAATTGAGGTAATAAATGGAAATAGAAATTGGAACAATAGCACCTGATTTTAGTGCTAAAACTAACGGAGATAAGCAAATTGCTTTATCGGATTTTGCAGGGAAAATGCTCGTTTTGTACTTTTATCCAAAAGATAATACTTCTGGATGCACAAAAGAAGCCTGCGATTTCAGAGATAATATGGAAAGAATTACCGCTCTTGGAGTGGAAGTGATTGGCGTTAGCCCAGATTCTGTGAAATCTCACAATAATTTTGTGGAAAAATTTAATCTTAATTTCCATTTAATTAGTGATGTTGACAAAACTATTTGCAATAATTATGGTGCTCTTGGCGAGAAATCAATGTATGGCAAAAAATTCATTGGTGTAATTCGATCAAGTTTTTTGATTGATGAATCAGGGCTCATAAAATATATATGGAAAAATGTTAAAGTTGATGGTCACGTTGATAATATTATAAAAAAAATTGAAGAATTAAAGCAAGTATGATAGATACTCATTCGCATTTGGACTCCTCTCATTTCGATAACGACAGAGAAGAGGTTATCAAGCAAGCTTTCAATTCCGGGCTTGAATATATAATTATTCCTGCAGTGGAACATGAGGGATTTGAGAAATTGCAACAGGTGGTTGGCATTGATAGTCGCTTATTTTATGCAATAGGGATTCATCCTCATTCAGCAAATTCTGTTGATGATTTTCTTCTAAAGCGAATTTCCAAAATTGCAGATGAAGAAAAGGTGGTTGCTATTGGAGAAATCGGACTTGATTATTATTATGATTTTGCCACTCCGGAAACTCAAAAAGATGTCTTTAGAGCTCAAATCCAAATTGCGAAAGAAAAAAATCTACCGATAATTGTTCATAATAGAGAATCTGATGATGATTTGCTTCAAATTCTAAAATCAGAGCAAGATGGAACTCTCAAAGGGGTTCTTCATTGTTTTTCATCTTCAGAAGAATATATGAAATCCGCTATAGATCTTGGCTTTCATGTATCATTCACAGGAAATATTACTTTCAAAAAATCAAATCTTACCGAAGTTGTAAGAAATACTCCATTAGATAAATTGATGATAGAAACAGATGCTCCTTATATGACCCCTG
>JANJUO010000496.1 GCA_024710535.1 bacterium | reverse complement strand
CTCAGGAGCCCTAAGTGACTTGACCTTGAACAAATAGCTGCACAAAATCATAGAAACCCAGCATCTTGAAATAGATTCAGCATCTTTGCCAGAAGTGAGATAGTGAGATGTGAAATAGTGAGATGGTGAGTCTGTCGTCCGTCGTCCGTCGTCTGTCGTCCATCACTCCACCTTCCACCGACTTTCTCCGCCGCGGCGACTACCGACCACCGACTATCGACCACCGACCATGGACCAATGACCATCACCGAAACCCTATACGTAACAACCCGCGCCGAGTGGCGTGCCTGGCTTGAACTGAACCATGCTACTGCTGCAGATATATGGCTGGTGAATCCGAATCTGAAGTCGGGGAGGCCCCGGCTGCCCTACAGCGAGGCCGTGCAGGAAGCTCTCTGTTTCGGCTGGATCGATAGCATTGTGAAGTCGATCGATTCCGTAACCGCCGCCCAGCGCTTTACCCCGCGCCGCAAGGGAAGTCAGCTCAGCATGCCCAACAAGTTCCGGATACAGGCGCTGCTGGAGCAGGGACTTATGACAGAAGCGGGGATACAAAGCGTTCGCCGCTGGCTCGAAACCGACGAAAAGGGAGAGTTGAGGGTTAGCTTCGGGGAGTTCCAGCTGGCACCAGACATCGAAGATGCTCTGAGAAGCAATCCTGAAGTCTGGGAACACTACCAGCAGTTCGACGAGCAGTACCGCCGCCTCCGGATAGCATTCATCGAAGAAGCCCGCTCCCGCCCCGACTTCTTCCGAACCCGCCTGGAATACTTCCTGAAAATGACTGCCAAAGGCAAGCGCTACGGGATGGAGTTGTGATGGTCGGTGGGCCTTAGATGGTAAGATGGTAAAATGGTGAAATGGTGATACGTGTCCCCCTATTTCACTATTTCACCACCTCACTATTTCACTATTTGGTTCCTGGTCCGGGGGCCTTAGATGGTAAGATGGTAAGATGGTAAAATGGTGAAATCTGAGACACCATATCACTATTTCACTATTTCACCACCTCACCATTTCACTATTTGGTTCCTGGTCGCCGGGCCTAAGATGGTAAAATAGTAAAATCGTGAAATGGTGAAAACCGAGACACCATTTCACCATTTCACTATTTCACTATTTCACCATTTTTTATGAATCTCAGATCACAAATCTCAGCTCTCAGATCGATCACTATCTTCGCATCTCAGATTCATGGCATGACAATCAAGCCCATCCTCTCAAAGTGGCAGGAGTCCTCCGCCGCGAAGCGCAAGCTCTTCACGGTGCTGGTTGATCCCGACAAGATGCGGGTTCCGGAGCTGGAGGCGCTGGCCCTCGCCTCCTCCGACACCGGAGTGGACTATTTCTTCGTCGGAGGTAGCCTCCTCACCAACAACAGCCTCGAGCTCTGCATCAAGGTGCTCAAGGCTAACTCATCTGCACCGGTGATCATCTTCCCCGGCAACTCCCTGCAGATGAGCAACAAGGCCGACGCCATCCTCTTCCTCAGCCTCATATCGGGCCGCAATGCCGAAATGCTCATTGGCCGCCATGTCATCTCCGCTCCCTACCTCAGGATGAGTGGACTGGAGATCATCCCCGTCGGGTACATGCTCATCGAAAGCGGCCGCCCGACGGCCGTTACATACATGAGCAACTCGGTGCCCATCCCGGCCGACAAGGTCGATATCGCCGCATGCACCGCGCTCGCCGGCGAGATGCTCGGACTGCAGACCATCTTCATGGACGCCGGCAGCGGCGCCGAACGAAGCGTCAGCATCGAAATGATACAGGCAACCCGTGGCATGATTGATTGTCCGCTGATCGTTGGTGGAGGCATTCGCGATGGGCTCGCTGCCGCAGAGGCGTGCCGGGCTGGTGCCGACATCATCGTGGTGGGCAATGCCATCGAGAAGAATCCCGGCCTTATCCATGAGTTGGGTGCCGCCATCCACAGTACTTATTAATCACAAAATCAACATCATAGCCCTATGAAACGGATCCTGATCCTGAGTCTCCTGTCCTGCCTTGTCCTCTCCCTGGCTGCCCAGGAAAAGATGCTGAACCTCGCCGATGTCTTCCGCGATCCCAGCCTCTATCCTGTCAGCATGAACCAGCTGCAGTGGCGCGGCAACCTGAACAGCTTCACCTTCGTCGATGGCAGCAATCTCATGGAGCAGGCTGGCACTGCCGACTCTGCCACCGCGCTGCTCAGCCTGGCAAAGCTCAACGAGGCCTTGCTGGCTGCGGGTTTCAAGGAATTCAAGCGCTTCCCCGGGCATGAATGGGAAAGCGACAATGTGCTCCTGATCTATGCTCCTCCGGCCCTTTACACCTACGAGCTCAGCGCCGCCCGCATCACCATGATCTCGAAGCTCCCGGAGGACGCCGAGAACGTGGAGTACGGCAAGGGAAGCCGCTGGGCCGCCTATACCATGGGCGATGCACTTTATGTGCTGGCCACTGGCGAGGAAGTTGCTGTGGCAGAGCCGGAAGAGGATGGCATCGTGTATGGCAAGACCGTCAGCCGCAACGAGTTCGGGATCGGTGATGGAATTTTCTGGTCACCCGACGGCCGCATGCTTGCCTTCTACCGCAAGGATGAGCGCCAGGTGACTCAATACCCCCTTGTGGATGTGAGCGCCCGCGTGGCAGAGCTGAACAACACTCGCTACCCTATGGCCGGCATGAACAGCGAAACCATACAGGTCGGCATCTATAACCCGGCAAACCGCAAGACCATCTACCTCCACACCGGATCGGAGCCCAACGAGTATCTCACCAATATCACCTGGTCGCCCGACAACCGTTTCATCTTCGTGGCCGAGCTGAACCGCGAGCAGAATCACATGCACCTGAACATGTACGATGCCGCCACGGGCGAGTGTGTCCGCACCCTGTTCGAGGAGAAGGACGGGCGCTATGTGGAGCCTCTCCACGGCCCCATCTTCGACCCGGCGCTGCCCCTCGGCCAGTTCATCTGGCAGAGCAGCCGCAGCGGCTTCAATCACCTCTACCTCTACGACTACGAAGGCAGGATGATCCGCCAGCTCACCCATGGACAGTGGATGGTCACCGATTTCCTCGGCCTCAGTCCCAAAGGCAAGGATTTCTACATCATGGGCACCATGGACAGCCCCCTCGAGCGTCACCTTTACCGTGTTGACTTCGCCAAGGGCAAGATCCAGAAGATCACTCCCGTGCATGGCACCCATGAGGTGCAGCTCAGTCACGACAAGAGCCTGGCGCTCGACGACTACAGCAGCACCGACGTTGCCGGGGAATACCTTCAGATCAGCACATCGAACCTGAAGTACAAGGTGATCAAGGCCAATGTGGATCCACTGAAGGATTACAAGCTTGGCGAGATGAAGATCTTCACCCTGAAGGCCGAGGACGGCAGCGACCTCTATTGCCGCCTCATCAAGCCCATAAACTTCGATGCGACGAAGAAATACCCGGTTATCGTCTATCTCTACGGAGGGCCCCATGCCCAGATGATCACCGACTCATGGACCGGAGGCGCCGGCTACTACCTGAACTATCTGGCTCAGCAGGGCTATGTGGTGTTCACCCTCGACAACCGTGGCTCGGCCGCGCGTGGCTTCGAGTTCGAGAGCATCATACACCGCAAGCTCGGCGAGGTAGAGGTGCTCGACCAGAAAGTTGGTGTGGATTACCTGCTTCAGCAGCCCTGGGTTGACAAGGACCGCATGGGAATCCACGGATGGAGCTATGGTGGATTCATGACGATCAACATGATGCTCAGCTATCCCGGCCTCTTCAAGGTAGGCGTGGCAGGTGGCCCGGTGATCGACTGGAAATGGTACGAGGTGATGTATGGCGAGCGCTACATGGACACCCCTGAGGAGAACTCCCAGGGCTATGAGGCCAGTAGCCTGCTGAACCGGGTTGACAAGCTACAGGGCAAGCTCCTCATCATCCACGGCGCCGACGATGCGACAGTGGTGATGCAGCACAGCCTCGCCTTCCTGAAAGCCTCGGTGGATAAACAGAAACAGGTGGATTTCTTTGTGTATCCGGGGCATGAGCACAATGTCCGTGGTAAGGACCGGCTGCACCTCTGGAATAAGATATCCACCTATTTCAGCGATTTCCTCTGATTTAGGGAAGAGGAATCCCTCATGTTTTACAGGTGCTGCACCTTGCCGGAGCCGGTGATGTGCGCATTCACCTGTGGGTTGCCGTCGTAGAACACCGAGCCACTTCCGGTGATGGTAGCGTCGAGCTTGCTTACCACGGCGCAGCGGCAATTGCCTGACCCACTGATGCGGACATCGAGCCAGTCAACCCAGATATCGTCGCTGTTGACGTTGCCTGAGCCGCTGATCTGCACAGTGTGGTAGTCGATGGTGCTGCTGCCCGACATGGTGATCTTGCCCGAGCCGGAGATGTTGCTTTCGGCGTCGTCATACACCTTCAGCTTGCTGAGGATGATCTGTCCGCTGCCGCTGATGCTCTGCTTCAGGTCATAGTCAACCTCCACATCCTCCAGGTTCATGCTGCCGCTGCCGCTGATGTTGAGGTCGAGGTAGTCGGTCTTGATGGGCGTGTCGTTTACGAGGTCGGCCGATCCGCTGATCTCGATGCCCTCGTAGTTGGGATTGCTGATGTAAATCTTGATGCCGTCGTGCCAGATGACATTGCGGCGGAAGCGGATCTTTAGCTTGTCGCCCACAACATAGGTTTCGATGTTGTCGAGGATGTTCTGCTGAGCCTCGATGGTAACCTCCTCCGTGGCCGACTGGGTGAGGAAGACCTGGCCGGAGATGGCGATGTCGATGCTTGAGAATGAGCCGACGACGCGTTCTTCGTCGTAGGAAGAGCCCTGGCCGCGGATGCCGAAGAGGCCTTCGCCATCGCTATAGCAGCCATTTGCCAGCAGGAGTCCGATGAGGAGGACAGGAATTAGAGTGATTTTGGTTTTCATGAGGTAATTGGTTTTTATCGATTTCTGTTGTTAAGGACAAGAAGGAACTGCAGGGGTTGCAATTATCTTGCCGACATATGACGAAGCGGTGGATGTTTTGTTACATGGGTGAGGAGGTAGTGAAATAGTGAAATAGTGAAATGGTGATACGTGTCCCCCCTATTTCACTATTTCACCATCTCAGCTTATTAGTCGATCACCTTCAGGGCAGTTTGCATCTCGTCGAAGCTGTATCGCTTCAGTGGCACATCGTAGGTTTTGCCGTCCT
>JANJUO010000421.1 GCA_024710535.1 bacterium | reverse complement strand
GGGTGCGGTTCCCTATTCCCAGGTGTGAATGTAGAAGTCGGTCGAGAGACCAACTCTTCCATTTGTTCCTGGTAAACTGCCAGACCCGAGAACGAACGATGTCGGAACAAGTTGTAACGGGTCTCACATGCCTTCACAGGGGAGTTACGCCCTAGTCGGAAGTTTCCACCCATGGGGTTGAACGCCGTTGTAGCGTAGATGATCACCTGCAGGACCGTTAGATTGCATTTGAACTTTTCATGAACGGTATTCATGAGGAGCTCCAGCTTTTCATACGGATCGGTGATCTTGTCTTTGTTTGTTTCTACGATACCAGCCACGCGGTTCACGAAGTTGATGATGTTGGTTTCTTTTAGCGGATTATTGAAGATAGGAAGTTCTTTGTTGAACCGATCCAGACTGATCACGAAGTTGCCTCGTGGGTCTGATTCGATCTCGGTGGTCTTGATGTAATCAAGGAAAGCCTTAGTGATAACACAGTTGCGATCCTTGTAAGCGATGTTGATCTTCTCGACAAGTGGTGTCTTGTGTTTGTTGTCCTTGATGACAATCTGATCAAGTTCACCAATCTTCGACAAAGCCACGTTCGTGTGTTGAAGATTCAACACGTCGATCAGTTTACTCACTTTTGCATTAGGTAGAATTACCTGTATGCCAGTGAGATCCACTTCAGGTCGAATGAAGAGATCTCCGCTCTCGGTCACGTAGAAGTACTTCAGCGCAAGACCAGACAGACTGATCATCGACTTCTTGACAGAGTGTGTCAAGTGCTTGGTGGAGAGAATAGCCTGTGTAAGCTTTTCCATCAAGTGTGCGACTGTCGTGTAACCTACGTTCGAGTTGTCTAGGAAGTTCAACGCGGTGCGACCCAAGCATGTGCTGCAGATCTTAGAGGGGTCATGATGTTGACACCCCAAAGCCGTACGAAGCTTGGTCAGGCGTTGGTAGAGATGTGTTTCATCTCCACGGATGTGGTCAAGTTGTCCAGCATCGTTGATGTAGTAGATACCTTTCAGGTTATCGATGTTTTGCGGCGTGATCACGACTTCCCAGAACTCCTGACTTCCGCAGTCACCATACACCACACCTGTGACCGGCATGGTCAACAACTGGATACGACGTGAAGTGTACTCAGAAGTTTGGATGTGTGATCCGCTGGCGTTGAGAGACTTAGCAGCAGTGCAGCCTTCGACCATGATCTCGTACAGATTACCCATCCCGCGAATAAACCCAGAATTGATAGGAGTGCGAAACACGGTTCGGTCCAGGTCGGTGTTGAAGCCTCGTGGCCCGATGCACTGGTTTGCCTGGTTGTCGTTGATGGACTTGGCTCGGTAAGCCTTAGCAAAGCGATTATTAGTCGCTGTGTTACTGACATACGATCGAATGGACTTATATGCCCGTTCTACGCTTTCAGGTGTAGGTTTGAGGTTCTGATGAATCTCCACGATCTCAGGATCGTTCACCACTTCGATAAAGTCCATCGCGTTGATGGTGCCGACGTGAGGCGAGATCATGTTCAACACCTCGTTCTGCAGGTGATCGATGATCTGATAAATCATCTTCAGGAGAGGGTCTTTTTGGTCGTAGCTTTCCAGTTTGTTGTGGTCGCAGATGTGCTTAAAAACATCCTCCATCACTTGCCGATGTGTGTCGCCGTTGTACCCTTCTTTTTGGGTAAAGTTTGTCACACAGAGTTTCGAAGTGATCGGTGTCTGTGGAAACAAGGTAAACATGTCCCAGATATACCGATTAAAGATGATCAGTGGAGACGGTACCAGCAGAGTGACGTTGTCGTCATACGTGACTTCATACTTCCCAGTTGGGATGTTGAAAGTATCCATGCGCGGCATAGCAAGGATTTGCTTTGCTGTCAAGTTCTTCATATCGCCCTTTCTTTTTTCTGGAAACGAGAGAGGTGTTCACCTCTCTCGCATTCTTCATCTCAAGTCGACTTGATCACGATACCCGCAGCTGCGAAGATGTGACGCCAAATCTGCAAACTCTTTGTCTCGCCGTATGGAATATCCTCTCGGCTGATCTGGAACTGATTCGTAAATGGAACGTTGCTTTCAAGCGCTTTCCGATAAAGTGTTTTATGTGTGTTAGGATTGAGTGCCAGATCCATGAGATCGGCTGCTGCTTTCATCGAGGTAAAGGAGGCGATGATTCGGTTCTCTGTTTCGGCGAGAATCTTCCCAGGTGTCAGACTGTGAGGATACTTCACTTTGTCGAGATTGGTTCCCTTCACAGGGAAACCGAAGTTATTCACCTTACTAGATGAAACGGCTGAGTAAGTGTTACCGATCTTCTCCAGGAACATGAAGTACAAGACTCCCATCATGAAGTTATCAACGGTTTCAACCTTACGACCAAGAGCGTCCTGATAGACAACCTTGTCGTTAAGTGGTTTGTAGATAGAATTGTCGATATCCGCGATGACGTCGACGACGTTTCGTTCATTGTCAGTTGGGTAATAGATGTACAGGTTATCGGTAACAACTTCCTTGAGATGATTGTGCATCTCTTCAGGTGTCAACGAGTCGATGAAGGTAGCCATCTCGCTGTTGATTAGAACGTAAAGACCTCTCAGATAGTCACGTGCGTACGCAAGACCTTCTGGAGGGATCGTATGCAGAAAGTCCTCACCGTAGAGTTCTTTCAGTTTCATCGTCAGTCGCATTTTGTTATCACGACTGGTCGCACCCATGTAAGCCTCATACGCACGTGCAAGGTTCATACGCGAAATCGTAGACGCTGCGTCAGAGATGACATCCGCACGGTTGCCGTACTTATCTACCGGCATTTGGTCGTCCGGCAGAATCAGACACGCCACACCCTTCGATGCCGATAGATCGGTCAGCTTGTACCCATAGTTCGGGATGATGGTGTTCATCGTCGTAACTTCGATACGATACTGATCGATCGGAAGACGCTTGTAGCTGAGCTTGATCTTTCCAGTGGTGGCCGCGTTTACTTTCACATAGCAGTCCGTCATGAAGTTGGTCAGTCGAGGAGTGACACGAATGTTCTCCTGACTGGCGTACCCTGACTTTTCAGCCATAATACGCTCATACATCGTGATGACACTCTTGTAATACTGGATAAGCATGTCTGCATACCTGTCCAGCTGCTCAGTGATCTTGGAAGGAAATTCAGGTTTGTTGTAGTTTCCTCGGATTACCTTGATGTCGATTACTTTAGAATGGGTGTTGACGTAGACCGGATCATCGAAGACGGAGTCTACTTCCACCAACCCTCGATTGGAGAGATCGTACACACTGAACCAGTCGTTACGCGGTCGTGTGGCGCAGAGCATCCCGTCAGTGCGAACATTTTCTCCGATCTCTGGCAAGAACTTGAAGATGTCGTCGTTCCCGTTCAGATTCAGCGGAATAGTGTTCTTGTTGATGTTGATAACACGCTTGATGATCGAAGGAAAAGCTGCGCGTTTAGCGAAGCTCTCACTGATCACAAAACCGTCGTCAGCTACTGAAGGATGGGACATGAACACCACGTTAGCGTTCAGACCGAAGTCGTACGAACCTTCACGACCGTAGCTGTCTGTCTTACCCAAAACGGTTCCCTTAGGAATCACGTCGTTGTAGCTTATGTTCTCGATGATCTCTGTTTTATGGATAGGGTAACCGAAGAACCCGTGCGATGACTTATGTCCAGGAATATCAACATAGTCAAGACAGAGTTTCCCGTCTTCCATGAACTCAACAAAGAGTGTAGACCCCGGAGAAGGCAGACCGTACCCAGCGTAACGTTCCACTTTCCCTTTCACCACGTAGTCGTGTTCAGCACGAACATCGTCAACTGTCTTACCGAGCTCATACTCGATGCCTGTTTTGATCAACTTTTCATCCGGGTTGAACAACGGGAGATGTGAGGCGAAGTGATTCGCGTCCATACAAGCCCGAGGACTACTGACGTTGGAAATGAAACTATTGATGCTGGCTACACCCAAAAACTCGGGTTTCAGTTCTGTGCGAGACATTTAGTTCTCCTGTAGATTGAATTGAAGGAAAGAAGTTTTCTTGAGGTCCATTGGAACACTTATT
>JANJUO010000420.1 GCA_024710535.1 bacterium | reverse complement strand
ATTGGGATGGTAAACCCAAAACCAAGTGGAAATAAGCGTAAAAGAAAAAGTAACTACTCAGCCTGATTAAATAAATTTACGCCATCTGTAAATGTTCATAGTTGATAATTTTAACAAATAATAAATTTCATTGAAATTCCCGTTAGGGAATAAATGTTTGTAATAAAGAAAGAACGCCCCGACCACAGCAACTCCGTAGGAGTTGAATGTTACATTATGTATATGCAATCCATACTGGATTGTAAGAACTTACGGGGAAATTCTATGTTACAAATATGTAATCCCTATGGGATTTTCAAGGAATTTTCATTTTAAAATTTCTATAATTTAAAAAAGATTAACGTTATTGCATTCAAGTAGCAAACAAATCAAAAATTTACAAAGCAGCGGAGTAGTTACCAATTTTAATATAATTAAGACACAGTCCATAATTACGTGGCAAATATGAGAATTTTGTTTTCATAAAATGAATGACTAATATTTGTGTTGTAAGTAGAACGAAAATTTAAAACAATTATATTATCATTTATTAATGTTTGGTCATAAAATATAAAAAGGTTAAATTAAATGTTTGTATTCGTGTTTTTCATAATTTATTTGAGAAACAAATTTAAAATTAAAAACGAGGTTAGTATGTTTCGTAAATTATTAATGGTATTGCTAATAATTTCAAGTCTATGCGCAGTTGCACAAAACGAATTTTTTATTGATAAGGACAATTTTAAAATTGTTCCTCGTACAGATTCTTTGGCAAGACTTTCCCCAAACGCATTGCAATCTGTTGAAAAGCCACTATATGGGGAAAATCAAAAATGGGATTATTCAAATCTTGATACTTCAGATTTAATAATTAAGAAACTAATTTCGGAAATTACTACATATCCAACAATGAAAGGTTTATTTGTTTATCATGATTTCTTTGAAGTATTGGCATTTAACCGTGGGTATTATTACGATGAGTTCTACAAAGTTGATGAAGAAGGTTATAAAAATATGGTTTGGGGATTTCCATACTCTCAGAAAATAAACATTGGAGATTTAACAGGAAATGAACTTGATAATATTTTTATCCCCTATCAATTCTATCCTTTTGATAATCCGAGATTTATTATTAAATTTCCTTCAAAATATGCTACATCAATTACAAGTAATTTTGTTAAATCACTATTTTTTAAACTAAATATTTTTTCTTTGAAAATTTACGATAATCTTGCACACAAAGTTTCTCATATAGAACAAACTGATTCAGTAGTAGGTTGGGGCTCACTTAAAGTTCCAAATTTAAAAGAAACAAATGGCGTCAGTAAAGATTACGATGTTGTTTTAATTCAACGAACCACCGCAAGAATTGATAGTTTCTTTTTACAAGAAAAACCTGCATCAATTGAATTATTGAAGGCATTTGGAGTTGAACAGGGCGCCAAATCAACTTCACATAGTTTAATATTTTGGAGAGCGAATAAACAAAGTCCATTGCTTACAATAAATTATGATTCGTCATTTACAAAACCAAACGATGTTATATTTGATATTGATGTCGCAAAAGAATTATCTATAGAAGAAACAAACTTAAATAATGGAATAGTTTCAGTTTATCCCAATCCTTTACAATTAGATTCCCAAATAATCATTAGCGACAATTTTACCAGTAGTGGCAGTATATTAGTTTCTGATATTTTTGGCAATGTAACTGAAAAATTTTCTATTACTGAAATAAAAAGTTCTATTAAATTAAATAATAATTACCCTAACGGAATTTACTTTGTAAGTTTATATGATTTAAATAATAAATTATTGTCACAGACAAAAATTATTGTTGCACAGTAGTTCTCATACAAATAGATATCAAAAAACTTGTCAAAGAAATTACCTAACAAAAACCCATATTTATGCTATGGGTTTTGTTTTTTGTGGCTATCGCTCAGATGGCACAAGAATTCTGCCTATTTCAAAGAAATTTGCTGTGTTGCCGTAAAAATCATAATGATTAAATTCGGTTGTGGAAATTGTCGATTTTGATGAAATGGAATTTTATGCTTATGTTGCAGAATAGATTTTTTTGATGGACAATAGCCAATATCAAAAATTAACAAAAAAAACGCCTTCCCAATCCGAGAAGGCGTTTTTGCTTTTTAGAATAAATCTTAATCTACAAATTGCTTTGCATAAAATTTTGCAGTGAGTTTCTCACCGGTTGCTTTTTCAATCATATCGTTCCAGTAGTATTTTGAACCAACTGAAAATACATTTTTGATTAAATATTCGCCAACTTTGGGTTCGTTTATAAAGCTCAAAGTCATATCGTTTGGTTTGCCAAGAACTTTGTCTGCAATTGTGAAGTAAAGTTGAGATGCCAATAGTTCACCCAAATGATAGTTATGATAATAGCAAGGACTTGTTGCAACGTGTATTTTTGTTGCCCAATCTGGCATATTTCTGTTTGCAGGACGTTTAATCATTTGATATTTTTCAACAAGGTCCCACCATAATTTGTTCAAATCTTGATCCGGATTATCATACATTGCACTTTCGAATCTGAACATAACTTGTGACCAACGGCTGAATACTAATTGTTGAAGACGAAGAGTTTTTTGAGCAACATCTTTAACTTCAGCAGTAGTTTTGTCGTCCAAACCGAGCATTGCTTTCATCCAATCTGCATTATTTGCAAATCTGCCAAAAAGCATAGCAATTGCTTCAGTTGTGAAAATGTGAGCAGGAGATTTGAATGCCCATGGATAATCTTTGGTATAATAATTATCATACAAAGCGTGTCCATATTCGTGAAGCATTGTTTCCATCCATTTTGAATTGTCGGTAACATTGCAAAGAACGCGAATATCTGGAGCATCTTTGTCGATTGTGATGCAATATGCGTGCTGATTTTTGCCTTCTTTTTCATATAAATCGCTGTTTGCAACCAATTTATCAATTGGCAAATTCAATCCCTTGTAATAATCCACGGTAAGTTTAACGATGTCCTTGCCTTTGTAGAATTTGTCCAAATCAATATCGTAAATTTGTGGAGCTTCTTGGAAATATCTGTTTTGATAGTGCCAAGGCATCATTTGTTCTGGAGTAATTTTCAATCTTTTTGCGAGAGTAATGTCCATTTCTGATTTTAATTTGGCAAATGCATCTCTTGTCAGAGCATCAAGTTCATCAAATAATTTCATTACATCAGCAGGATTTTGGTCAGACAAAGTCAAACTCATTTCATGATAATTTTTGTAGCCCAAATCTCTTGCAACTTCGTTTCTCAATTTTACAAGTGCAATAATATCAGTGGCAACGATTGGTCCGATTTCTTTATGAGCAGTCCAAACGCCTTCCAATTCTTTAGAATTTGTAGAATTTTTCAAAGTATTTTCTACGTCATTATCAGTATAAGTTTTTGCACCGAATTTTGCGCGGAATTTGGAATATTTACCTTCCAAATTAGTAGTCATTTCCGAAAGTTTATTCAATTTTGCAGTATCAACTTGCTTTGAAGAAAATTCGTTGAAATAGATTTTCAATTCGCGAGCTTTATCGGGATCGCTAATCAATTTTGAATCATAAATTTGCTTAAGTTCGGCAAATCTTTCTTTGTTTGAAACATAGTCGTTATATAATTTTTCGTTGTTTGTAACTTCTTTCCATTTTTCGTCTGTGCTGTTGATTGAAGCATCAAAATAAGCGGTATTCATTTTGATTAAAATTGGCTTTACAGAAGTCAAATAATCATTTTTGAATTTCTCGAATCTTTCTTCCATCTTTTTCTGCTCCTCATTTGCGGGTGCATCGGCTTTATTGCAGGAAGAAACAAAAATTCCAGCGATAATGACCATTGCCATAACCGATAATAAATTGAATTTAAAAAATAACTTCATTAATTAATTCCAAAAAATTGAATAAAATATTTATTCAAAAATAGCATAATTTTGAGATATAATAAAAGATAAGAAGAATCAATTTTCAGTAATTTTATTGAATAATATTGATTTTAATTTTGGTAATTTTTTAAAATAAGATTCTTTGATTGAATTAAGCCCAACTAAAAGCAAAAACAATACAGAATAGGCAAACAAAACAAGATTTTTGACTGCTAAATTATTATCGAAAAAACTATAAACATTCAGAATTATCAGAACAAGCATTAGAATTGAAATATAATTTATGATTTTTAAGTTGATTCGGCTGTTAATTTTGTTGAAATAAAATTGTAAAATTATTGAGGAATTCAAGACAATATAATTTGCAAGCCAAATATCAATTTGCTTCTCGGCGCCTTGATTGAAAATCACTAAGAAAATTAAGATGATGCCTGTGATGAGTTCAATTATTTTTAAAAAATATTTCACTTAAAAATATTTCCCTAAAATTGAATAAAATATTAATTCAAAATTAGCATAATTTTGAGATATAATAAAAGATAAGAAAAGAATTTGTGGTATATCATAAATAAACGAAAATCCATAATGGAATTAATTTTGCTAAAAATGTAAAATAATATGGATAGATTTGATTTTTTTCTTAAATTGAAAATTGTTTATCGCATTTTTTGAAAAGTTATGAAAAAAATTGCTTTTATATTAATTTTGCTCGGTTTCATCTTGAATTCATGTATAGATTTGAATTTGAAAGATGAATACCCTGAAATAAATTATTATCATTTTAATCAGTCCGAGCAAACTCTTCTAAACGACATCAAGCCAATAAATGCGGCTATTCTGCTAAGGAATTTCAGCATCAGTAACGAATTCGATACCAAGCATATTCTTGCAAATTGGGATGGGAAACGTATTCAGCGATATTATTATCACAGATGGGTTAATGATATTCCGGATATGATAACTGATTATGTTTATCATAGATTGTCCAAATTGAAAATTTTCAAATTTGGTCCAATCAAAAGCAGTTCTCTCATTGTTCCTGATTATATTCTTGAGGCACAAATTATCAATTTTTCTGTTAATAATTTCGAGAAATCACAAGTCGAAAAGAGTAATGTTGAACTTGAAATCAAAGTGAATGTTATCAAAAGAATTGGCAATAAAGATGGCGACAAAGTTCTCTACACAGAGGTTTACAGCGAAAAAGTTGAGAGAGAAAGCAATTTAGTTGGAACTATTGCGCCCGCTTTCAGCAAAGCATTATCAATTGTTTCGGATAGAATGTTTCTTGATATGTTGAAAAAATTGAATTAATATGAAAAGATACCATTATAACTTTTTAGGCTCTACGAATGATTATGCAAAGGAACTTCTTCGGAAGGAGCAGGTAGTTATTGTAACTGCAGACTCACAAAGCAATGGCAGAGGCAGAAAAGAGCGTATTTGGGAAGGTGAAGTTGGCTCAAATATTTACTTATCTTACGGCATAAATCACATAAAAGTGCCCAAGTATCAAACGCTGATTCTATTTCAGGCGGTGGGCTGTTTGGCAGTTATTGATACTTTGGAATACCTTACGAAATCAACAATTTTCAAATTAAAATATCCAAATGATGTTCATGCATTCGATGGAAATTATTTTAGAAAAATTAGTGGAATTTTGATTGAGCATTCCTTCAGCGGAAATACCTGCAAATCGACTATTATTGGCATTGGAGTTAATGTAAATCAATCAAAATTTTCAAATGAAATTGCAGAAATAGCAACTTCTCTAAAGATTCTTGGATTTCAGATAGAATTAAGCAAATTTTATGATGTTTTGATTGAAAAATTAGATTATTATTTAGATTTAGATAATTCTAAAATTTTTGAATTGTGGAAAAATCGACTAAATATTGTTGATAAAATGGTCAAAATTTCCGATTCTAATGATGAATGGAGAGTTATGGACTTTATGAATGATGGAAGAATAAAATTAGTTAATGAAAATAATGTGGAGAGAATAATTGATGATGGAGACACAATCAGATATAAACTTGATTAATCCAAATAAAATTGCCATAGATATTGGCAATAGCAGAATAAAATTAGCGATTAATGATGAATATTATTCTTTTGAATATGATGAAAATTGGAAATCATCACTTGTTAATTTGCTTGAATCTTTGAACGAAAATTTCATTTTGGCATATTCATCTGTTAATTCCATCTATGAATCAGATTTTTTGGATATAATGATAAATTATTCAAATATTGATATAATTAAGCCAAAAGATCTAATCAAAAATCAAAAATTAATAAAATTTGGAAACATTCAGGGAATGGGATACGATAGAATGTTTGGTTTGATTGGAGCAATTTCTTATGATGAACCTGCACTTATTACAGTTGACTGTGGCACTGCAATCACTGTGAATGCAGTTGATGATAATGGAATTTGCAAAGGTGGAGCCATTTTTGCCGGACTTTACACTCAAATAAAAGCACTTGCCAATAATACTGATAATTTGAAAAATATCACATTAAATGAATATGAGCACTCATTTGGAATTGGAAAAAATACCAATGAAGCGATGACTATGGGCGTGCTTGGGAGTACAATCGGTGGAATTCAATATTTGATTGAAAAAATTAAATTGAATGAGTTTCATAGAAAAAATATCCCTGTTTTTATTACCGGTGGTTATTCTAAATTATTACTAAATTATTTAACCGAAAAAAAAGAAATTTATCACTACAAAGAGAATTTGGTGCTTGATGGAATAATGACACTTTTGTAAATAATATTTTTTTCCAATTTTCTTTAAATTAATTCGTTTACATCATATTAATTTTGAATTATTATTAATTTTTTGGTGATAAAAATGGATGAAACAACTCCAGGTACAAAACCATTAAGAAAAACAGCAAATAAAATTAAAGATATTATGGATACATATTTAAAAAATGACAATATGAAAACTATACCTATTACAGATAATGAAAATGTTGCAAATAATCAGCCAAACGAACCTGTTACGATAGTCGATGAAGTTATCGTTTCCGAAGATATCAGCAACAAAGAATATGAAATAATTATCGAAGATTATAAAAATGCCGTTGATGCTTTAAACAAGAATAATGAAGAAATCGCAAAAGAACGCGATGAATTAAAGGAGCAATTAGTTCGCAAAGCGGCTGAGCTTGAAAATATTCGAAGAAGAAGTTTGAAAGAAAAGCAGGAAATGATTGATTATGCAAATGAAAGACTACTTTTCAAAATGCTGGAACTTCTCGATGACATCAATAATGCATATAATGCAAGCCTGAATTCCAAAGATTATGACGCCCTATTCAAAGGTGTGGAATTAATCAAAAATAAAGCATTCAAACTTTTTGAAGAGTCAGGAGTGAAGCCATTGGAAAGCAGTGTTGGCAAGGAATTTAATGTTGATTATCACGAAGCAATGATGAGAATGCCATCAGATTTGCCCGAAAATTATGTTGTTCAAGAATATCAAAGCGGCTATATGCTTAACGAGAAAGTTTTGCGTCATGCAAGAGTTATAACTTCAGCCGGTTCTAATTAATAAAAAAGGTTATTTTAAATGAATATAAATAAAGATATTGTTTTTGCAGAAATTGCAAAAATTGTTGATATAGATTTAGAAAAAACACTTGGCGAATTGAATGCAATCGAAAAAATTGTGATTGCAAACAATGCCATCCAAGTTTATGTTAATCTAATTCAACCAATTCAATGGATTTATCCTGAAATCAAAAAAGAAATCAAGTCAGTTTTGGAGAGAATTGCTCCGGACTACAAGCAGGAGATTTTTATTGGAGAGGCAGAATTTGATGTATCCAAAAGAAATATTCTCAAAAATATAAAGAATATAATTGCTGTTGCTTCGGGCAAAGGCGGAGTGGGAAAATCTGCAATTTCGTCAAATATCGCATCAGCATTATCTCTTGCGGGTGCAAAAGTTGGGATTCTTGATGGCGATGTTTATGGTCCAAGCCAACCCACAATGTTTGGAGTTGCAAAAGAGCAATACGGAATGATTGAGAAAAATGGCGTTGTGATGGCAGTTCCTGTTGAAAATTATGGAATCAAAATTGCATCAATGGGCTTGGTTATGAATAGGGATGAAGCGGCAATTGTTCGTGGACCAATGCTTGCTGGATATTTCGCTATGCTTTTTGAGCAGATTGAATGGGGAGATTTGGACTTTTTGATATTTGATTTGCCTCCGGGAACTGGTGATATCCAACTTACTTTAACGCAAAAAATCCCATTGACGGGTGCTGTTGTTGTAACTACGCCACAGGAAATTGCACTTGCAGATGTTAGACGCAGTATAGCGATGTTTAATCGAGTAAATGTGGATTTGCTTGGTATAGTCGAGAATATGAGTTATTTCGTTCCTGAAGATATGCCCGACAAAAAATATTATATTTTTGGAAAGGGCGGCGGTGCAGAAATTGCTGAAAATTATGGAATTAATTTGTTGGGTGAGGTTCCGCTCAATATCTCAATGCGTGAAAATAATGACGGCGGAAAGCCAATAGTGCTTGCCGGAAACAGCAATCAAGCAGAAATTCTAAAAGAAATCACTGCCAAAATGGTATCTGAAGTCAGAAAGAAAAATTATAAAACTTCATTAACTCAAGATTTAGAAATTTCTATTTAGTTTATGGAATTATTAACAGAATTCGAAGTTGAACAAAAAGTTCAGCAAGTATTGCAAAGAATACGTCCCTACCTCATCGAAGATGGTGGGGATGTTGAATTTGTTCGTTATGAAGCAAATACTCGGGTTCTGGAAGTGCGATTGACAGGTAATTGCACCGATTGCCCTCTTGCAATGATGACTCTAAGAGCCGGAATAGAAAGAGTATTAATAAAAGAAATACCTCAAATTAAACGAATCGAAAAAGTTCGATAAAAATCTTTGATTGCTTTATATTGATTGCATTCTGCCAGCCACTATCATTAATTACTAATGCTATAGAACCTAATTCATCATAAATATTAAAATGCAATATAATAATAATTCCTTAATAAAATATTTCCTGTTTTCCGCATTGGGACACCTAAAAAGTTTGATTAATAGTGCTACCTGTACCGGTGCCTGTAATTACATTGCGTTTGGAAGTAAACCTTGTGGTGGTCCGAAAG
>JANJUO010000637.1 GCA_024710535.1 bacterium | reverse complement strand
GACATAGAAAGAATGGCAAAATATGTAAAGGACTTACTTGATAATAATAAGAAATGGCAATCATTTTCAGAAACCGGAATCAGAATTGCAAGAGAGAAATTCGATGCAAATATAATAGTTAAGCAATATGAAGAAGTTTATGAAAGAGTGTTGAATAGTTAAAAAAATGTCAACATTTAAAATTAAAATTAGAGTTTATTCGTTAATTATCAATTATGCTAATTATTTGATTTTTTTAAATTTTTTGGAGTTAAAATGGATATTAAATACCTAAAAGAAATCGTTGAAATATTCGACAACAGCAAGGTAATGGATTTGGAAATTGTTGAGGGTGATGTTACGATTAATCTATCTAAACAAGTAAATTACCCGGCAAATGATAATCCATACCCAATGCCACCAATGTATTTCGGTGGAAATCAAATGCAGATGCCTCAATATGCAGTGCCACAGCAAACTACAGCACCGGTTCAAACTGAAGCAAATACTTCAACTACTGTTGTAACTCCAGCTGAGCCCGCAAACAAATTGCACGAAATCAAATCTCCAATAGTCGGTACATTTTATCGATCTCCATCACCGGAATCAGAGCCATTTGTAGAGGCTGGTGCAAGAGTGAAACCTGGAGATGTTTTATGTATTGTGGAAGCAATGAAACTTATGAATGAAATTGAATGTGATGTTTCAGGTACTATTGAAAAAATTCTACTTGAAAACGGTAAGCCCGTTGAATTTAATCAGGCATTATTCTATATCAAACCCGATTAATTACAATTTTGTTCAACAATAATTTAGATATAAATGATAAAAAAAATTTTAATTGCTAACCGTTCTGAAATTGCATTACGAATTATTCGTGCTTGCAAAGAAATGGGTATAAAAACCGTAGCAGTATATTCTACTGCAGATAAGGATTCTTTGCATGTTAGTTTTGCTGATGAAGCAGTTTGCATTGGACCTCCGCCAAGTAGAAATAGTTATCTAAACATTCCTTCTATAATTTCTGCAGCAATGATAACAAATTCAGATGCCATTCATCCGGGTTATGGATTTTTGGCTGAAAATGATAAATTTGTTGAAATTTGCAACGATCATAATATTAATTTTGTTGGTCCATCGGCAGAAGCAATCAGAAAAATGGGCAATAAATCAGTTGCAAAAGATACAATGAAAAAGGCAAATGTTCCGGTAGTTCCGGGTAGTGACGGTATTGTTCGTACTTTGCCGGAAGCAGAAACTGTTTGCTCTGAAATCGGCTATCCTGTTATGCTCAAAGCTGTTGCTGGAGGTGGTGGCAAAGGTATGAGAATTGTAAATGACCATAGCGAACTCCAAAATGCCTTCTATGTTGCCCAAAGTGAAGCAGAATCTTTTTTCAATAATCCTGATTTATATATTGAAAAATTAGTTATTGGCTCCAGACACATTGAAGTGCAGGTTTTTGGAGATAAATATGGAAATATCATTCATTTGAACGAAAGAGAATGCTCAATTCAAAGAAGACATCAGAAATTAATCGAAGAGGCACCTTCTCCAATAGTTGATGAAGTTTTAAGGCAGAAAATGGGTGAGGCAAGTATTTCTGGAGCAAGGGCAGTTGGGTATTATGGTCCTGGCACTATTGAATATTTGGTAGATGAAAATATGAATTTCTATTTTATGGAAATGAATACCAGAATTCAAGTGGAGCATACTGTTACTGAGCAAGCTCTTGGAATTGATTTGGTTCAAGAACAAATCTTAATTGCAAGTGGCGAAAAATTAAGTCTGAAGCAGGAATCACCAAAGTTTCATTCAATTGAATGTCGCATTAATGCTGAAGATCCATATATGAATTTCAGACCGTCACCGGGAGTAATTCAAACACTTCATACGCCCGGTGGTCATGGTGTGAGAGTAGATTCTCACGCTTATGAAGGATATATGATTCCGCCTAATTATGATTCGTTAATTGCCAAATTAATTACAACAGGCAGAACCAGAAACGAAGCAATTGCAAAGATGCGAAGAGCTTTGGATGAGTTCATTATTGAAGGAATCAAAACTACAATTCCATTCCACAGAAAAATGATGGATAACGCTGATTTCATATCTGGAAATATTGATACAAAATATTTAGAAAGAGTTGATTGGAATTTGTAAAATTTTTTGTAATTTTGACTTTGTGTAATGGTATTTTTGAAAAAATTTATTTTGGAGTTAAAAAAGTGGAATTTCCTAATAATTTAAAGTTTACAGAAGATCATGAATGGCTTTTGATTGAAGGCAATATTGGAACAATGGGTATAACTGAATTTGCTCAGGGCGAACTTGGCGATATAGTTTATGTTGATATCCCAGATGCTTCAGCAGAAGTAAAAAAAGGTGATACAATTGGTACAATTGAAGCTGTAAAAACAGTTGCAGACTTGTTTTCGCCAGTTTCAGGCAAGATCATTGAAGTTAATTCTTCATTGAATGACGCACCTGAAACAGTGAACAAAGATCCTTATAATGCCGGCTGGATTTTGAAAATTGAAATGTCGGATTTAAGTGAAGTTGAAGGTTTGATGGATACAGAAGCATACAAAGGCATTTTGAACCATTAATTCTAAGTTCAAAAACAAAAAAAGTTGTCAAAAATTTTTGGCAACTTTTTTTTTGTTTAATTATATTACTTATTCATTATCACCTTGGAAATATGTAATCATTCTTTGCTCTTGGAATGATTTTTTTCCGGGTGTCCTTTTCATAATTTTTTCGTTCAACTTTTCGGAAAATACCTTCGAAGCATCATACCCATAAGTTCTTAGTAGATAATTTATTGCAATTACTTCCGCAATAACTGTGATATTTTTTCCTGGGAAAATCGGCAATCTAACATGAGAAATCTCAACATCCATCAATTTTAGTGGTTCTTCGTCCAATCCAGTTCTTGTATAATGTTGCGAATCATCCCAATCTTCGAGCTCAACAACAATTTCTAATCTTTTCTGGAATCTAATCGAGCGAATACCAAACATCTGACGAATATCGATTATTCCTAAACCTCTAATCTCCATAAAATGTTGAACTAAGCTTGTTCCAGTGCCCATCAAAATGGTTTCACGTTTTTTGCTTAGCATCACAACATCATCCGCAACTAAACGATGACCACGTTCAATCAAATCTAATGCAATTTCGCTCTTTCCAATGCCACTTCTTCCTACAAATAAGATTCCAACACCATAAACATCAACAAATGAGCCATGAACAACCAATTGAGCTGCAAATTGATCATCCAAAAACTCAGAAAGTAATGTAAATGCTTTTGTTGTATCGAATTCAGTGGTCATAACAGCAATGTTGAATTCTTTGCAAATATTCAATAATTCAGGCTCAAGTCTATGATTATTAGTAAGAATAATGCAGGGAATTGGGAATTGAGTGATATTTTTGAATGTTTTGATGCGCTCTTCTTTAGTAATGCTTTTGAGATAAAATATTTCAGTATTACCAAAAATTTGAATTCTTTGATAACTAAATAATCCAACGTATCCAGCTAATGCTAATTGAGGTCTATAGAGATTTTTGTCAGTAATATCATTATCCAAACCAATGTCATCAGTAAGGATTTGAAGTTTAATCGGTGATTGCAATAGCAATTCCACCGGAATATTATCTTTTTTAAGTTCTTTTAATTTACTGAATAAACTCATATAAGTCCAAAATTATGATATTTCTTAAATATTTTTTTTTGAAAATAAATAATATCAAATGATTTTTTTCTGTTTGTTATCAAAAGTTTTATTATTTATATCAAGTTAGGATGTTTGATCTACAAAATTTATTTGAAATTATGTAGGGCAAACATCCCTTTTTGAAGTAAACGAAATCAAATATAATTTTTTGCAAATCAATACTTTGTTAATATTTACTTGATTTTGCAATTTATTAAACAAGTGAATTTGCTAAATTATAATATGTACATTCTTCTCTGCCACAAGATTTGTTTCTCAATGAAAATGTACATTTTGCTTCCGAAACAGGTAATTCAATAGCAAAACTATCTTTCAAATAGTCAACAGTTGCAGCAATTGAGAAATAAGTATCGCGTTTGCAGCAGCGTGGACCGCCATGCTCCGCAATTCTTCTCAAACATTCTGCAGTTAATGAATTTGATAGAGACCATTCATCTTCTGAATTAAAATCGCGATCAAGATAAACACTCAAAAATACAGATGCTCCCTGTGCCGCTCCACAAGTGCCATTGTGATATTGGCAAGCATCGGGGGTTTCTGTAAAAACTCTATGCAATAAGGAGTTTAATTTATCGGCTAATAATTCAGATTTGGATTCACGATTATATACGCATGTTAGCAAGACTGCGGGAACAATATAATGATGTACCGAGCCATGCATTGTAATAACAGGCGAGTTCATAATTTCAACAGCAAGTGCATTTGGATCGATACCTTTATGTTTTAGGCAAACATTTTTCACGAAGTCTTCAGGTGCAATTTTCAAACAAGAATCGCAAATGCTATGCTCACTTTTACAAAAATAAGAGATTGCTTGCGTATTTCCGCAAAAATCACAATGCATCTGCATCTGCTTATCGAGCTTTTTGAGATCTTCTCCGCAAAGGATACAACCAACATCATTAATTGATTGATAAGTTTCTAAAGTTTTCATATAAAATTCTCAATAATTATCATATTTCAATTTTTTAATCAATCAAATTTAAGTAATTGCTTATTAATATCAAAATATTGTTTTATTATTAAGAAAAAAAATTGGCTTTACATCAAAATATTATAAATTAGGGAGCAATAAATCATTATGGAACATGCTAATTTATGTGCTCCACCAGACTAAAGATGCTATAAATATAGTTGTGAACGGAATTTTGATTTCTTTTTTAATTAAAATCAAATTTATGCTTTGCTTTTATCTTTAAGAAAGAATAAATTGAAGAAAATTATTTCTGGAATCAAAAGCAAAACAAGCGATAATGTATCTTGGGAAAAATATATTGTGTTCCATTCATAAGGCATTATTAATCTTGCAATTGTGCCGGTAAGTGCCCAGCCGATTGCAAAAAATAAGCCGATAACCAACACACCAAGAACGCCATATTTTAGGTCGCGAGATTGCCAATTTTTTGTGAAAGCATAAATTGCACCAACAATATGCAAATGAAATATTAATAATTCTATCATATTTTCGTTTCTTTATTTTTTAAAATACAAAATTAATAAAAATTTGGTGGATTATGAAAGAAACAAATCAAAATCGTGTTGTTTATGTTACAACTAAATCTTATGAAAACGCAATTCACATTTCAAGAATTTTGCTTTATGAAAAATTAGCCGCTTGCTCCACAATTTTGCAAGGCGCCACTTCTATTTATGAATGGGAAGGTCAGATTGAAGAACGTATCGAATGTGTATTGATGATCAAAACAAATGTTGAAAAACTTGAAACTCTTGAAACAAGAGTAAAAGAATTGCATTTAGATACAGTGCCAGAAATTATTTCTCTTGTAATTGATTCTGCATCTGAAGAATATTTGAATTGGATGAATTCTGTATTGGATAAAAATGTTTAAATTTGATTTCGAAGATTGGGGATTGATTGAATATTATTCCTCTTGGGATAAACAAAAAAATCTTGTTGCGGAAATTCAATCAGGAAAGAAAAATAGCACTCTTGTTTTCTGCGAGCATCCTTCTGTTATTACAATAGGAAAGAGCGGAAGTGGGGATAACGTTGTTATTCAAGAGAGTTTCTTGAAAATGATGGGTATTTCGGTTGTGAATATTGATCGTGGCGGCGATGTTACCTTGCATAATCCAGGGCAATTAGTGGGCTATCCTATATTTAATCTGGCAAATTTCAAGCAAGATTTGCATTGGTTTTTGCGTGAGATTGAGCAATGTTTGATTGAATTAGTAGGCGAGTATGGAATTGTCGCAGACAGAGTTCAAGGTATGACCGGAGTATGGATTGAGAATCAGAGGAAAATTGCCGCAATGGGCATGCACTGCTCTCGTTGGGTAACTTCGCATGGATTTGCACTTAATGTAAATAATAATCTGATGGAATTTTCATATATTGTTCCATGCGGAATCAAAGGCAAAGATGTTACTTCAATTAAGGTAGAAACTGGTTCGGAAATTGATTTTCCTGAAGTAAAAAGCAAATTACTAAATATTTTTAGAAAACATTTTAATTAGGTTAATTTTGAAAACAAGTCAGAAATTCTTATTTGCAGGACTATCAGGTATATTACTTGCATTAGCATTTCCACCGCTTCCATTCTATTTATTTGCATTTATTGCATTTGTGCCGATTTTGTTTTTATTGTCAAACGAAGAAATTATCAAAAAGAAATATTTGATGATTTATCTGACTTTTTTTATTTATCATACAGGCACAAATTGGTGGATTTCAAGTTGGCAAAGCGAAACTGACCCATATTTAATGGCTTCGGGCTTGGCTCTATGTGTTTTGCATCCACTTTTCTTTATGATTCCTTTTGCTTTGTTTTCCTTAATTAAAAGAAAAATTTCTCTCAATATTGCGTTGTGGCTTTTTCCATTTTTGTGGACAGGTTTTGAATTTGCGCATGGCTTGGGAGAATTTTCTTATCCTTGGCTCACAATTGGAAACACTCAATTCTATAATCATTATTGGGTTCAAATTATCGATATAATTGGAGTTTATGGAGCATCTTTTCTGATTGCTTTGATAAATGTTTTGTTGCTTAAATTAATTATCTTAATCAGAAAAAACCAACTCAAATATAAAGAATTGCTAAAATTATCAACAAGTAGAAATTATATTCTTGGAGTAATTGCATTAATATTAATTCCAAATGTTTACGGATTTTATAGAGTTTTTGAATATGACAATATTTTCAAAGCAATAGAATTAAGTGTAGCAATTGTTCAGCCAAATATCAATCCTTGGAGAAAATGGGAAACTTCTGTGCCAAAGCAAATTCAAATTCACAAGCATTTACAAGATTCATTAAGAAAAAGCAATCCACATTTAGATCTTGCATTATGGTGCGAAACTTCTATACCATATATGAGCATTGAAACTAATGCTTTTCATGATTATCCAAATATTTCAAATTGGGTGGACACGTCGAATATTCCTTTGCTTACTGGTTTTACAGAATTGAAATTGTATGATAACGAAAAAGAAGCAACACCAACTGCAAGAAAACTCGGCAATTCATCCATAATGTATGAATCATATAATACTGCCCTTTTATTGAACCCAAATATTCATGATGAAAACCGCCAAATCTATAAAAAAATGAGATTAACTCCTATGGCTGAGCGTTTGCCTTATGCAGATTATCTGCTTTTTGCACGTGGCTGGTTTGAATGGAGTGTTGGAATTTCAGCTTGGGGAATTGGCAAAGAGCAGAAAAATTTAAAATTATACAAAAATAATGACTCAGTTTCAATTGCAACTATTATTTGCATCGAGTCTATTTATCCTGATTTCGTAAGGAATTTTGCAAATCAAGGTGCTGAATTATTCACAGTAATTACAAATGATGCATGGTATGATTACACTTTTGGACCTCGTCAACACTACATACTTGCGGCTATGCGTGCTATTGAAAATCGAAGATACCTTGCCAGAGCGGCAAATTCGGGTATTTCCGGAATTATTTCACCAACAGGGGAGAGCGTTATCGAAGCTCCACCTTACAAATCAATCGCAATTTCTGGAAATGTCATATTACTTTCCAAAAAAACATTTTATACCAAATATGGTGATATTATTGCATGGCTAAGCATTTTTATCTCATTGATTTCGATTGTATTTTCATTCATTAAGAAAAAATCTTAAACTTTATCTTATTGATTTCAAATATTTTTTTGATCATTCGAGTTAAATGCACAAACACTGATTGTCCACTTTATACTCACCTGAAATTTTGCCTTTCCGAACGCAGAGGAATCCAGAATAATAATTGCTTATTATTTATGGATTTCTCACCTATAGAGAGAAATAAATGTCATTTAAAATTTGTATTATTTATCAAATTCAAAAAATTTTGAGTAAATATTACACAATATCCCTTCTGAAATTACTAAAAAATAAATACAGCTACTTGATAAATATAATTGACACGCTATAAAACGTAATTGAAGTCTTGATTGACGCCATTGAAGACTTGATTGACGCTATTGAAGACTTGATTGACGCCATTGAAGACTTGATTGACGCTATTGAAGTCTTGATTGACGCTATTGAAGTCTTGATTGACGCCATTGAAGACTTGACTGACGCTATTGAAGACTTGATTGACGCTATTGAAGACTTGATTGACGCTATTGAAGACTTGATTGACGCTATTGAAGACTTGATTGACGCCATTGAAGACCTATGATTGAGACTATAAGAGAACAAAAACTAAAATCTGTCCAATCAATAAATAATATAAAGTATTTGCGAAATCAAATCATTTAACAGCATGGTGTATTTTCCAGTTTTTGTTCTGTCGGTTGTTACAACCGACACATTGCTGGTCTTCAGTTGTAACAACTGACGAAACAGTATTTATGGATATCTCACTTTGCTCGATATGACGAAATTCTACTTCAATATCATTAGGAACGAAGAGAGGAATCCAGAATTAATTAATGTATTGATTTTTATGGATTTCTCACCTGCGGTTCGAAATGACAGGCTTTGACTTGCTGATTTTCTTCAAAAATTGCATTATAGAAATAAAATCAATTTTTGATTATATATTTGAATACAACATTGGTATTAAACGTAATAAAAAAATGCCTCGAACAAAGCGAGGCATTATCATTAATTAGGGATATGTTTTTTTGAAATTTTTATTAAAATTTGTAATCAATTCCTGCCGTAATCATTCTTGGAACGCTTACTTTGATTCCTTGTGGTCTTCTTGAAGCAATATATTTGGAATCAGTAATGTTTTTAATTGATGCAAATAATTCAATATTATTGCTAATTTCATAATTTAATGAAGCATCGAATAACATATATGCATCAATTAATCCTATTGTGCCATCTGCACTTGGTGAAATAGTATTTAATTCATCGGAGAATTGATCTCCAACATAACTGGCATTGAATGTAAATCCAAATGCTCTTGAAAAATTAAAAGTCAATACAGTTGATGCTGAAAAATCTGGTGCATAAGGCAATTTATTACCTTTAATATTGATTTTCTCGGATCCTGTTTCTACAATTCTGTCCGAAGAATATTCTGAATTTCCAATTGTAGAACTTACAGATAAAGAGAAAATATTTTTATAATCGATAATTTCAGAAAAATTCAATAAAAACGAAATTTCAATTCCTGTATGCAAAGTTCTTCCGCCATTCACCAAGCCATAGCCCAAACCACCCGAGGAAACTGAAACCGGAATAATTTGATTTGAAAAATCCATAGCATAAAATGTGAATTCACCAGATAAGTAATTTGAAATTATCGGACGAATGCCAATTTCATAATTCCAACTTAATTCGGCAGATAAATCGAGCGCCATTCCTTCTGCAGTAATTGCATCTTTTGTTCTTGGAGGGGCAAAACCGCGGTGCATACCGGCAAATAAAGTAAGATTTTCGTTGAATGAATAGTTTATTCCTATGCCTGGTATCAACTCTGAAATTCCATGTGAAGCAAAAATTACAGTATCTTTGGATTTGATTCTTCGAATATCTCTTTCATAATCAAACATTTCGTATCTCAATCCCAAAGTAATCAAAAAGTCATTCGACAAGAAAATTTTATCTTGGGCAAAAATGCTTAATGCATTACCGGTGCGAACTTCATCTTCAATCAAAGATCCCGATTCAGCCAAATAAGAAGAGCCATTAATTCTTTGCTCAAATGCTTTTTCATATAAAAATCTAACACCCGTACTGATTTGATTCTCGAATCCAATTAACTCAAAATTTGAATTCAAATCGAGTTGTGTTCCCAAAACATTAAATTCCCTATCACGATTTGCATTAGAGTTTTTTAGGTAAATTGCTCCATTTGCAATGGAAGTATCTCCATAAACAGTGCCGGTTTTGTTAGATGTGGTGGATTTGCGGTCGAAATCCTGACGGCGCCAATCGCGAGAGGTTTGATTACCAAAAATGGAAAAATTCAAAATTGCAGAATTGCTCAAAATTGATTGATAAGCCGCACTTAGTGAATATCTTTTGATTTTCAATTCATCATTTGGAACCATATCAGCATAGTATTCACCATTTTCAAACATATTTTGAGTGATTCCTAAATAAGTTGCATTTGAAATTTCGTCATAAATTCCGGCTTTTACCTTGATATTACTCTTTGTTGAAACTTGAATTTTTGTTTTTGTTTGAAAATCGAATGTAGAAAACTTTGTTAAGCCAATTCTATCAGCACGCTTATGGTACAATTCAGCAATAAAACCATTATTTCCAAAACTATTACCATAAGACAATTTTGAATTCAAAAAACCATCATTTCCGCCGCAAAGTTTGAAATTAACTTCTTCATTTGCAGGTGGATCATTGGTAATATAATTCATCACCCCGCCAATAGTTTGCGGACCATGAATAATAGAGCCACTGCCTTTGAGCAATTCGATGGATTGCATTCTATCAATTGATGGAGTGTAATACATTTCGGGCTCACCATAAGGGGCAAGTGCAACCGGCAAACCATCTTCAAGAACAAGGAGGGAACGACTGCGGTCTGGATCCAATCCTCTAATTCCCAAATTCATCCTCAAGCCCAATCCTTCTTCATCAACCAAGTTAGCGCCACTTATTGTACGCAAAACCTGATTTGCATTGATGGCACGCATATTCAGTAATTGAGTTGGTGTAATAATAGCGGCTGATCCGGGAATTGTTTTGATTGTTTTGCTTCTATCCGAAATGATATTTACATCGCTCGACACAAAAGATTTAATTTTGTTTGTATCAAGTATGTTGGCAAAAAGATTGCTCGATAATGCAATTCCCAAAGCCAAAATTAGAATTATTATTTTATTCATTTGATTATTCCTTAAATTTATAATTAATTTTTAATTGTCAAATAATAACAATACAAAATTAGTTCAATTCAAATCAGTATGAAATCCCATAAAATAGGTATTTTTAATGCAAACAATCATTACTAATAATGATTCAAAATGAAAATGTTGGTCATACCATCTCTATTGTATTCATACTACTCCGGCTTTTTTTCAATGTCTTCCTCGAAGTTGAATTTTGATCCTGAATTTGTTGTTTGCAGATACATCCAAACTTAGCATTAGTATTTATTGATCAAAGTAATTATATATGCCGATATTTAATGATAATTTATTATATTTGAATCTGATTTTTAACAAATTTGATGAATTATGTCGCAAAGTTATTTGGTATTGTTTTATTTTTGTTTGAAATAATATGTCATTCAAAGCATTCTTAAATAATAAATTCGAAAATACGCATGAAAATATAATATT
>JANJUO010000399.1 GCA_024710535.1 bacterium | reverse complement strand
TAATTCATCGCCATCTTTGAATTTTCTCATGTGAAGTTGACAAGTAGTTGTTGCCGCTTCTGGTCCATGCGGAGTGCCATTGATTGTGCAAGAACAAGCACCGCAAATGCCTTCGCGACAATCATGGTCGAATGCAACAGGTTCGTTGCCTTCGGTAATCAATTGTTCATTAAGCACATCGAGCATTTCAAGAAATGACATGTCTTCTTCAACATGGTCGAGTTTATAAGTAGCAAACTGTCCTTTGGTGTTTGCGTTTTTCTGTCTCCAGATTTGTAGTGTCAGTTTCATTATTTATAACTCCTTACTGCTAACTTCACATTTTCAAATTCAAGTGGTTCAATATGACGAATCGGTTTTTTCTCAACGCCTGTGTATTCCCAAGCGGCAACGTGACTGAATTTTTCATCATTACGCATTGCTTCGCCATCTTCAGTTTGATATTCTTCACGGAAATGACCGCCGCATGATTCTTCTCTTTCGAGAGCATCCCATGCCATCAATTCAGCAAATTCAAGAAAATCAGCAACGCGGTTTGCCTTTTCGAGAGCAATATTCAAATCGTTAGATTCACCAACAACATTTACATTTTGCCAGAATTCTGCTCTGATTTTTGGAATTTCTTGAAGAGCAATTTTCAAGCCCTTTTCATTTCTGCCCATTCCAACATAATCCCACATAATTTTTCCAAGTTCTTTATGGAAATGAGTAGGAGTTTTCTTTCCTTTAATTGAAAGAAGTTTGTTGATTTTGTTTTGAGCTTCGGCTTCAGCTTTTTTGAATTCAGGATGATTTGTATCAACTTTCTCGAATTTCGAAGTTGCATAATAATCGCCGATTGTATAAGGAATAACGAAATAACCGTCTGCCAAACCTTGCATCAATGCACTTGCACCCAAGCGGTTTGCACCGTGATCAGAGAAGTTTGCTTCACCAAGAACGTGTAAGCCCGGAATTGTTGACATCAAATTATAATCAACCCACAAACCACCCATTGTATAGTGAGATGCAGGATAAATCATCATCGGAGTTGTATATGGATCATCGCCGGTTATACGTTCGTACATTTCAAAAAGATTACCATAACGTTCTGCAATTTTATCTTTTCCAAGACGCTGAATTGATTCAGCGAAATCAAGATAAACACCATAACCTGTGGAACTAATTCCGCGTCCGTCATCACATGCTTGTTTTGCGGCACGTGAAGAAATATCACGAGGAGCAAGATTACCAAAACTTGGATATTTTCTTTCGAGGTAATAATCTCTTTCATCTTCAGGAATTTGACTTGGTGGACGCTTATCATCCTTCTTCTTTGGAACCCAAATTCTACCGTCATTACGTAAAGATTCACTCATAAGTGTTAATTTTGATTGATGATCGCCACTAACAGGAATACAAGTTGGATGAATTTGTGTATAGCAAGGATTTGCAAATGCCGCACCTTTTTTATAAGCGCGATAAGTTGCTGTAACGTTACATGCTTGTGCATTTGTGGAGAGGAAAAATACGTTTCCATAGCCACCGGTTGCAAGAATCACAGAATCTGCAACGTGAGATTCAATTTTTCCTGTAACTAAATCGCGAGTTACGATACCACGAGCCACACCATTAATCAATACAACATCCATCATCTCTTTACGAGTGTGAAGTTTTACTTTTTTTAGATGAACTTGACGCATCAATGCTTGATATGCACCAAGCAATAATTGCTGTCCTGTTTGTCCTCTTGCATAAAATGTTCTGGAAACTTGTGCTCCACCAAATGAACGATTATCGAGCAATCCGCCGTATTCTCTTGCGAATGGTACGCCTTGAGCAACGCATTGATCAATAATATTAACGCTAACTTGAGCCAAACGATGAACATTTGCCTCGCGTGCTCTAAAATCGCCACCTTTTACTGTATCATAGAACAAGCGATATACGCTATCACCATCATTTTGATAGTTTTTAGCGGCATTAATACCACCCTGAGCGGCAATTGAATGGGCTCTGCGTGATGAATCATTATAAGTAAATGCTTCTACATTATAGCCGAGTTCTGCAAGAGAAGCCGCCGCAGAAGCACCAGCCAAACCGGTTCCAACAATAATTACTTTGTATTTTCTTTTGTTTGCAGGATTCACTAATTTCAAATCAAATTTGTGTTTATCCCATTTTTTTTCAATAGGTCCGCTTGGAATTTTTGAATTTAATATCATAATCCTACCACTCCTTTTCCATATCCAAAAATCAAAACAGCAACCGGAACACTTGCAAAGCCGATTGTTAATCCAAAGCCGATAATTCTTGATATTGAAATTAATTTTGGTGTAATCTTAGGACCGCTCAAGCCCAAAGTTTGAAACATACTTTGAATTGCATGCGCAAGATGGAATCCAAGCATTATAACTGCAAAAATGTAAAACACGGAAATCAACGGCTGATTGAATCCAACAATAACCATCTTATAAGCATCGTGTCTTTCGAAAATACCACCGGACTCTTCAACAAGACCATGAGCAACAAGCATTGGATCTGCTACTGATGGACCGTAGTTTTCCACATAACCCTTATATTCAGGATTAGTAACGCCTGCGGTGAAATGCAACAAATGATATGCTGCAAATAAGAAAATCATAATACCGGTATAAATCATTGTACGGGAGTAAATTGTAGATTTCACAAATCTCTTAACGCTGTATCCTTCGGGCTTTGCCGCAAGATTGATAAACTTCAGTTTTAGAGATGTGTAAACGTGAAGAATGATTGAAACAATCATTACAATTCTTACAATGTAAATTAATTCTCCAGAACTAACTTGCAAAAAATGAGCATAAGAATTGAATGTTTCACGTCCGAGAAATATCTGCATATTCCCCAAGCAATGCCCAATAAGGAACATTACAAGTATAAAACCGGTTGCCGCCATCACAACTTTGTTGAAAATAACGGAATTAAACGGGTTAAACTTACTCATACTACCTTAATATTAGTTTATAAAAATATTTAATTAAACAATTATACATAAAAAAATCAATTAAAATAATTAACAAAAAAGTTTATAATATAAACTTAATTCTCAAAAAATAAAATTAACAAATAGATTTGATAATTTCAAACATTTATTTGATTTTTTTTTCATAAAGTAAAGTAAATTTAATTTTGTCTTAAAAATGGAGAAGAATATAGCTACTCAGCCCCTAATAATTATATGAGTTTTTTAATTATTTAAAAGAAAAAACGAGTAATTTATTCGAATGTATTTATATGCAAGTTGAACTTTATTCCAATTATCCCAAATTGGATTGCAAGGACTTTCTTTTCTTAAAAATTATTTCTATTTCTCACTTCACAACAGCAATCTTTTCAACTCTAACGCTGTTACTCTGCTGTATTTTCAATAAATACATTAAATTCACTCAAAATTTATTAATTACTGCCGGAAAGTAATAAGATAATTAAAAGTATTGTTTTCATTTTTGTTTATCTAAAATTTTTTGTAATTTTTTATCAAAAGTAAGAATTTTGCTATTCATAAAGTTCTCTCCAAGCAAATACCTTAATACTATATTCGCAT
>JANJUO010000349.1 GCA_024710535.1 bacterium | reverse complement strand
CCTTATTACGATTACCTGATTCAACTGTTGCAACCGGCGCAGTCAGTGATGCAAAAGGTGCTTATTTTATTGATAATGTAGATTTTGGAAGGTATATTGTTCAGGTTAATTATGTTGGCTATCCTTCATATACAAGTAATGAGTTTGCTGTGAATCGTATGAATCCATCTGCAAAGATTGAGTCGATTTATCTATCTGCTAAAGCTGTCGAAAAGGACGCTGTGATAGTTAATGCCGATAGAGAGGCAATCGAAGTTGGCGTTGATAAGCGAATTATCAATGTTGACAAAATGATTACAAACACTGGCGGAACCGCAACAGACGTTCTCCAGCAAATTCCATCTGTTTCTGTGGATATTGATGGTAATGTGAGTTTGCGTGGCAGTCAAAACGTTAAGATTCTTGTTGATGGCAGGCAGTCGGGCTTAACTGGCTCGCAAATTCTTGAGCAAATTCCGGCAACTGCAATAGAAAGTATCGAATTAATTACAAATCCATCTGCTAAATATGAGGCAGAAGGGCAGTCAGGAATCATAAATCTTGTTTTGAAAAAACGTTCTAATGATGGATTGAATGGATTATTTACCTTGAATGCTGGTACTTTGGATAAATATACTTCATCGATTAATGTGAATTACAAATGGAATATGCTAAATATCTATGCCAACTATGACGTTAGATTTTTTAGAATGACCGGCACAAGCACGAATGACCAAATGACTATATTGAATAATACAAACAACTATCTTGATATGAATGAAAATTTTTCAAGGCAAGGAAATTTTAATAATTTCAAATTAGGTGCTGATGTTAATTTATCTAAATTTGATGCAATTTCTATTTCAGGTCTTTTGAATACGGGTGGTAGAGATGGTTTTGAAAGTAAAAAGTTTTTGCTTTATACCGACCCAAATTCACCTTTTGATAATTTTGTAAGAACAAATGACGAAGAAAATCCTAATACAAATTATGATTTGGCATTAAACTACAAACATAATTTTGGCGAAAAACAACATGATTTGTCTTTCGATGTTCTTTATTCTTATTATGATAGAGAGTCAAATTCGGATTATACAGAAATACGAAATATTATTAATCCTTATCCAGTAAAACAACAAAAATTTAATGGTTCAAATAATGACCTTTATACTTTTCAATTAGATTATACTTTGCCATTTTCGAAAGATTCGAAGTTTGAAACTGGCGTAAGAATGAGTTTGAGAGATGTGGCAATGGATTTGAAATTCTACAATTTTGACCCATTTATTTCAAAAAGCATTTTGGATACAAATATCTCAAATGAATTTCTTTATGATGAGAAGATTTATGCCGCTTACATGACTTATTCTAATTCATTTGGCGACTTTAAATACATGGCAGGGCTTCGTGCTGAGTATTCCGACATTATTTCTAATCAAATTACAATTAATGATTATTATGAAAGAGAATATCTTGAACTTTTTCCATCTTTGTTTGTGAAATATGATTTTGCACCTATGAATGCAATTCAATTAAATTTCACTCGAAGACTTAATCGTCCAAGTTTCAGATTTTTGAATTCTTTTATTGACTATTCCGATCCGCTAAATTTGCGTGGCGGTAATCCAAAGTTGAATCCTGAATTTATTAATTCATTCGAGCTTAGTCATTTGCTCTCTTTTGGCAAAACAACTTTCAATTCCACTGTTTTTTATCGTCAAACCGAAAATGTAATTTCTCAGTTTCGCTCTCTAATGTCCGATGGTGTGATGATTTCAATGCCTTTGAATATGCTTAATTCAAAGAATCTTGGTATAGAGTTTATTGCTCAGCAAGAAATTGTGAAGTGGTGGAAGGCAGACGGCTCATTTTCTTATTTTAATAGTCTTGTTGAGGGCGATTACGCTGGTGAAAATATAAAAAATGATATGAATTCTTGGACTGCTAAAGTTAATACTTCAATTAATTTGTGGGGAATTGCAGATTTACAGTTTAATTTTACATATAATGCCCCAACAGTTACAATCCAAGGTGAGTTTAGTGAAGTTTATTGGGCAGATATAGGTATAAAAGCGGATTTGATTCCAAATACTTTGACTTTGAATTTTAGAGTTAGCGATTTATTTGATTCAATGACGCACGAAGGCAAATCATTCGGAAAGAATTTTGAATCAATTACTTATTGGAAACGTGCTTCGCAAACCGCATTCCTTGGAATTACTTACAGATTAAATGAATTCCGCAGACAAAAGCAAAAAAGTGCGGATGAAGAGCGTAAAGAAGGCGGCGATGAAATGTAATTTGCATTTCAATTTAATAAAAAGGTTGTCTTTTATCAACCACTATTGTGCCCGTCTAATAAGTACCAATTATTCCGAGCATAATTTTGCTAAGAATTATGCAACAGACTGAAATTTATAAATAGGAAATTCAAATAAAACGAGTTTCCTTTTTTATTGGAAGAGTGTAATATCATAAGTCGAAATTTTTGAATATTTTGAAATAAAAAACTGACATTTTTAGTGTTAAATGTTTGTGAAATTTCTTTAAATTGTGCATGCTTAACAGTGAGCCAATCTCGAGATTCGTATTCTTTCACGCCTTGCCATTCGAAATCTTGAAAAATGACTGATGAATTTGATGCATCTTCACACAGGCTCAACATCAATACTTCATCGCATCCGCAAATCTATCAAAGGGCAATCTTTGGAATTCGATGCCTAATAGATCGCTAATTCATATCCATTTTTGTCTTTAGTAGTGAATTTTTTACTGCCTTTACATTTTATTTTTTGACCCATTGGATATCGAAATAATCTAAAATATCAATGTGTGAATCCGTTTTTTACTTTTACTTTAGTCAAAATAGATATCCACATTCTTTTATGCTATATATTGGATAGTCACTATTTAATGATCGGTTGCGATTCAGTTGTTTAGCGTAACGTAACTAAATTATCGAAGTGCCTATCAAAAAGAGTTTAAAATATTGATACTAAGCTGGTGCTTAGTTAGCAGAAATTAGCATTCATAAGCTTATTTTTTCAACTCGTTTCTAAATCGCTAAATCAACAATTTATCTTTTTGAAATTAATGGTCGAACCAAATTTCAACTCTTCGATTTTTTGCTTTATTCACTTCTGAATTATTTTCAACAATGGGCTTGCTCATACCAAATCCTTCAATGCTTAAAATGTCTTTGCTTAAACCTTTATTTAATAGATAATTAAGCACAGATTCTGCCCTCGCTAGTGATAAATTCATATTGTAATCTTGTGTACCTGAATTATCAGTATGCCCCTCAATCCGTACTCTTTCAGGTTTATTTTTTTTGATGAACGCTACCAATCTATCAAGTTCAGGATAAGATTCCGCTTTTAATTCATCTTTATTGAAATCAAAAAAAATGTTATTTATGCGAATTTTTGCTTTCTCCTCTTTCATTTCTTTGATTGATGTAAGAACTATATCTTCAGTAATTACGTTTGTTGAATTAGCATTTTTGAGATTAATATTGCTTGCACTTGGATAATAACCATTTTTTTCGGCAAAATACCCATAATTTTTCCCCAATGGCAGAACTATAAAATAATAGCCGTCTCTTGGATCAGACTTCAGATTTCCAATCAACTCGCCATTCTCCAAATTTTCCCATTTTATCTGAACTGCAAGCGGTTTTCCTTTTGAATCGGTAACTTTGCCCTTGATAGTAAGCACTTTTTCGGGTTTTGCAGATTTGGGAAGTGAGATTGAATAGAGATCCCAACCACCAAAACCATCATTTCTATTTTGAGCAGCAAAAAATGCACTATCGCCACTCACTCCAATTTTATAGCCCCAGTCGTCATTCGCTGAATTTATTTCCTTTCCCAAGTTTATTGGCTCAGACCAATCGGTCCAAGAATTATCGCTAAGACGCACAGACTTAAAAACATCGAGTCTGCCCAAACCGGGATGCCCATCTGAAGAAAAGTAGAGTGTTTTTCCGTCAGGATGGAGAAATGCCGAGCGTTCCGCAAATGGAGTATTTATCGTTTGCCCTAAATTTATTGGCTTGCTCCAGCCGGTATCACTCTTGATACTGACATAAATATCCATATTCCCATTTGCCCCTCCGTTATAAATCCAGCCAAAAGGTATATGTGGACCGATGCCTCCGGGACGGTCTGAAGTAAAAATCAATGCCTTTCCATCGCTTGTTATATAGCCGGATTCATCTGTATGAATAGTATTTATTGGATATGGAAAATGATGCAAATCACTCCAGCCAACTGAATCTTTTTCAATTGAAAAAATATCGAATTTACCAAAAGTACCATCAAAAGTTCCGGAAAGTAGCAAAGTGTTTCCATCAACTGTAATATTATCAATGGTTTCATCGTTTTTGTTGTTAATGGGTTTGCCTGCATTTTTTGGATTACTCCATTGTCCATTTTGAAATTCACAAAACCATACATCATCATTTCCTAATCCACCTGCTCTATGATTTGCCGAAAAATACAAAAATCTGCCATCTGGGGTAGGATTTGGATCCCATTCATTAGATGATGAATTTATTTTATTTCCAAGATTAGTAATTTTCAGATTTTCGATTGGTGATTTCAAAATATCAAGTATTTTATTGAAAATATATCTTCTTTCTGGAAATGAATTGTAATACTTTTGATAATAGTAAATTGCAGAATCCCACTGCTTTCTATTGATATAATCGTCAGTAAATCTTTGAAGTGCCAAAAAACCTCTGTCTGTTCCTTTCTTTTCGTTAATATAAGACTCATAAATTGCCCGAACATCTAAATGTGGAGTTTGACTAAGCATTATAATTTCCAATTCATTAATCGTTTTACTTATGATCGAATCTTTGGCGGGAAAGAGATTTTTATAATAAACATAAAGCTCGCGAGCAACTGCCGAGCGACCACTAATATGATGTCGAGTAGCCAGATTAGATAAAAAGTTTAGTGCCGAATCTGCTGGAGCATATTTTCTTATATAATCGTCAATTTTCTTAAATTCCTCAACAGCTTTAGAATTATCATTTTCATTTTGGCTAAAGAGAAAAGAGTCACTGACACAAGCAAAAAATATGATTATTGCAAACCATAAAATATTCAAATATTTAGTTAACATATTGAATCACATAAAATTATAAGAATCACTTAACAATTGGTTCAAACTTCTCAAATAACATTTTCTCCTTGAATATAAACTTTTTCTATTTTGAATAATTCTTGTGAATATATAATTTTACCGAGTAATTCAGTTACATTCAAATCACTCAAATCCAAATCTGATGATAAAATTATGAAATCAGCAAATTTATTTTCATCAAGTGAGCCAATTTTATCATTTTTTAATGCTTTGGCACCTGCAATTGTTGCAAGATAGAGAGCAGATTCTGGTTTTAATACTTCATAAGTATCATTTATAATATTGTAAGTTTTAGATGTTTCAATGGCTTCCTTCATTTCATTGATAACAGATAAACTATAACCACCAGCCACATCCGAGCCCAGTGATATGTTCATAATATTATTCAAATATTTCATCAAAGGCATAACTCCACTCGATAAATATCTATTTGAAGTTGGACAATGACTAATTGTACATCCTTGATTTTTAATAATGTTAATCTCATCACTATTCAAATAAATTGAATGTGCAAGAATTGTTCTTTCATTAAGCAAACCTGCCGAATAGTAAATATCAGTATAATTTGCAAAATTAGGATGTAGGTTTTGAATTAAGGATAATTCTGAAGTATTTTCTGAAATATGTGTTTGAATTAGTAAATTATTCTGATTTGCAAAGTC
>JANJUO010000303.1 GCA_024710535.1 bacterium | reverse complement strand
GTTCCACTTGCTATTACCTCTTTATTACCAGTAGCATTATTTCCCTTATTTGGAATAATGGACGGCAAAGAGGTTTCCGCAACTTATTTCAACGATGTGATTTTCTTGTTTATGGGCGGATTTATGATTGCTCTTGCAATGGAAAAATGGAATTTACACAAAAGAATTGCATTGTTTTTGTTGAGCATTAGCGGAGTAAGCCCGGCAAGAATACTACTTGGATTTATGTTTGCATCTTTTTTTCTATCAATGTGGATATCAAATACAGCAACGGTAATGATGATGCTTCCACCGGCAATATCGATAATTGATCAATTGCAAAAGAATTTGAAGGGCAAATCATCAAAATTTCAAGTTGGCTTATTATTGGGTATTGCTTATAGTGCTTCAATTGGCGGCATAGCAACTTTGGTAGGAACTCCACCCAATTTATCTTTTGTGAGAATATTTGATATATATTTTCCATCAGCTACAGATATTTCGTTTGCGAGCTGGATGATATTTTCTTTCCCAATTTCATTTCTGATATTTATAGCATCATTTATAATTTTATATTTGAGTTTCAAACCCAAAAAAGAAAATTGGTTAAATGTTGATAAACATACTTTTCATAATCAACTCAAAGAGATGGGCAATGCTTCTTATGAAGAGAAAATTGTATTTGTAGTATTTACAATTCTAGCATTTCTTTGGCTATTTAGAGCGGATTTGAATTTAGGAGTCCTTTCAATCAGTGGCTGGTCATCGCTATTCCCAAAAAGTAAATTTATAAATGATGGAACTGTTGCGATATTTATGGCGATAATTTTATTTTTGATACCTTCAAAAAATGAAATGGGAAATAGAATACTCGACTGGAAAACAGCATCCAAACTGCCTTGGCACATTTTGCTTCTCTTTGGTGGTGGTTTTGCATTGGCAACTGGCTTGAAAGATTCAGGACTATCCTTGTTTATTGGTGAAAAAATGTCGATAATTGCAACATTGCATCCATTGCTGATTATTGCTGGAATTTCTATTATCATAACATTTCTAACAGAATTAACATCAAATACAGCAACAGTAGAAATGGTTCTGCCGATTCTTGCTGGAATTGCGATTTCAGCAGATATAAATCCTTTGTTATTGATGCTCCCAGCTACTTTAAGCGGCTCGATGGCATTTATGCTACCGGTTGCAACAGCCCCAAATGCAATTGTTTTCAGTACGAATCAGATAAAAGTGAAAGATATGGCAAGAGCTGGACTTTTGCTTAATTTAATTGGCGCAATAGTTATAACATTTATGACTTATTATTGGGGTCAATTTGTTTTCAATATTGGCTCAGGATTGAATCCTTCTTGGTTGATAAAATAAAAAAAGGGTTATTTTATAATTAACCCCTTTTTTAGATTTCAATAAAAATTTATTTGCCGGCAACTTTTTTGATATTGTCAAACATTTCTTCTTCATCGCCAGGCGCATAACCGGTATGTTCCCAAACGATTTCGCCATTTGCATTAACAATGAATGAATGTGGAGGATTGCTAACATTCATAGCGCGTTTGAAGTCGCTGTTTTCATCTAATAAAACGTCAAATTTCCAACCGCGTCCCTTTACTAATGGAGCAACTTTTTTTGTATTACGAGAATCATCAATTGAAATCGCGATAACTCTAACACCGGTTTCTTTTGTCCATTCTTCGAATTTTTCGTTAATTGCATTCATTTCTTGGAGGCATGGCTTACACCAAGTTGCCCAAAATGTAAAAACAATTGGCTTGCCATCGTTGGTTAATTCGGAAGTTACAACCGTTTCTCCTTGTAAACTTTTTACTCTTACAGAAGGTACTTTTTTGCCATCTTGTGCAAATAGCATAAAATTGAAAGAAATTGCAAATAAAATGCCTGCAATAATAAATTTTTTCATTATGAACCTTTTTTATTTATTTAGTTTCAAAAATTTTTGTTAACTTACAACGTTTATAAACGTAATTTTATAAAATTTGTTTAACTATTTTTGAAAAAATATGAAAAAATTAATACTGATTATTGCACTAATGATTTTCGCAATAGATTTTGCTTATTCACAAAGTCTTGAAATCATCAAAGGACCTGCAGTTGTTCAGGGTCCTGTCGAGGCTATAGATGTTACTTCTTATGTAACTTTGAAAAATAAAACTGATAAACCTCTTGATGTTATGATAAAAGCAAAAGGTATATCAATGACAGAAAACCACATGCTTAATGTATGTTGGGGCGAGTGTTTTGCTTTGTTTACTGATGAATGGGAAATGCCTTGGTCGCAAAAAATTGAGGCTAATGGAACTTCTTTGGAAGATGATATACATTTATTGTTGATGCCGTTTGAAACCAAAGGTATCAGCAAAGCACTTTTTACATTTTATCTGAAAGATAACCCTGAAGATAAGGTTGAGCTTGAAGTAACGTATTATGTTGGTGTTGAAGTGAGTGTTGAAGAAGTATATAGCGATGCAGAATTTGGAATTCGCGATATTTATCCTAATCCAACAAATGGAATTATTGCTAAATTCGACATTAATCTTCCTGAAAAAATTACAGGCGAACCATTCCTTGAAATTTATAATGAATTAGGAACAAGAGTAAAAATCACAGAATTGTGCGATTGCAAGAATACTAAAGAAATTAATGTGGAAGACCTTGTATCCGGAAATTATTATTGCAATGTTTTGATGAATGGCACCAAATCAAAAACAAAAAAATTATTGATTGCAAGATAATACAGAATCAAAATGAATTATGCAAAGCCCACATTTTTTGTGGGCTTTTTTTATGTGATATCTAAGGAACCATTCCAAATTTAATTTAGCAAATTTAATTTTTGGCAAACTAATTGCAATATTATATTTTTTATTAGTTTTGCAGGAAAAAATCAAATAAATGGCTAAAAGCAGACAATTAGCAATAATGAACTCTGTTCCTATGCAAAAATTGCAGAATAATGTTCTGCCTGTTGTTAAAGACAATAAAGATTTGGGCTTGGCAATTGGCATACTTTTTATTCTGGTGATATTGATTGTTCCACTGCCGGCAATTCTTCTTGACTTATTTTTGGCAGTAAATATTGGAATATCTGTTCTGATTCTACTTGTTGCCGTTTATCTTAGAACTCCTCTTGAATTTTCTTCATTCCCAACTATATTGCTTATTTCAACAATTTTCCGGCTTGGTTTGAACGTTGCCTCCACGAGATTGATTTTATCTGAGGCGCAGGCAGGTCATGTTATTGAAGCATTTGGAAATTTCGTAATACGAGGGAATTATATTGTCGGTATTATTTTGTTCTTGATATTGCTCGTTATAAATTTTATAGTTATTATCAAAGGTTCCACGCGTATAGCCGAAGTAACTGCCAGATTTACATTGGATGCTTTGCCTGGAAAGCAAATGTCGATTGATGCCGATTTGAATGCAGGATTTATCGATGAGCAAACTGCGAGAAAACGCAGACAGGAACTTAATCAAGAAGCAGACTTTTTTGGAGCAATGGACGGTGCGGCAAAATTTATCAAAGGTGATGCTATTGCCGGTATAATTATTACAACAATCAATTTAATAGGTGGTTTTCTTATCGGTTTGTTGCAAATGGATATGGAATTTGCAACAGCAGCCGCAACTTATAGCATTTTAACAATTGGTGATGGACTTGTTTCTCAAATTCCGGCACTTTTCGTGTCAATAGGTGGTGGTTTGGTTATCACTCGCTCAGCATCAGGCGATAATCTTGAGCATGAGCTTACTGAACAATTTGGCTCTAAGCCAAAGCCGCTATTTATCACATCCGGAATGTTGATTTTTATTGGATTACTGCCGGGATTCCCGCTTTTGCCATTTATGTTGTTAAGTTCAATTATAGGTACTTATGCTTATTTTAGAGTTAAAACAATACGAACAGATGCAGATAATTTACTTGCCAAAGAAATTTCAGAGGCAGAGCAATCCCAAAAACCAACAGAGCAACCAGTAGAAGAATTGCTGAGAGTGGATCCTGTTGAGATTGAACTTGGATATAGTTTGATTTCGCTTGTTGATGAATCTCAGGGAGGCGATGTATTCAAGCGAATCACAAATGTAAGAAGGCAGTTGGCAGTAGAATTGGGGATTATTCTCCCTCCGGTTAGAGTGCGAGATAACTTGCAATTAGAGCCGGAAGAATATGTAATTAAAATTCGTGGAAATGAAATTGCAAGGAATGTTCTTCATCCAAATATGCTCTTGGCTATGAATCCCGGAACAGCCGAAGGAGATATTAATGGAATTAAAGTCACCGAGCCTGTTTTTGGATTGCCAGCAACTTGGGTAACATTTGCAAATCGTGAAAATGCTGAAATTCTTGGATATACAGTTGTTGAGGCGGCAACAGTTCTAACAACACATTTAACTGAATTATTGCGTAGAAACGCAGATAAACTGATTACAAGGCAAGATATTAAGCATTTGGTTGACAATCTTAAAGAAGATTATCCGGCATTGATTGAAGAGGTTACTCCTGACAATTTACCGGTTTCTACAATTCAGAAAGTAATTCAAAATCTCCTTGGTGAGGGTATTCCAGTTAGGGATTTGCCGATGATACTCGAATCACTACTTGAATATGCAAAGGTTACAAAAAATATTGATGTGCTTACGGAGTATGTTCGTCATAGTATTTCCGAAACAATCAAAAAGTTATATCAAGACCAAAACGGTACAATTCATGCAATTGCTATTGACCCTCAATTAGAAGATATTATGACAAATGCGCTTCAATCGGGAAATCAGAATGCACTTATGGCATCGCTTGGATTGCCCCCGGATATTATTAATTCTGTACAGAAAAGTTTATCCGATGCAATTGATGATATTTCAATAGCAGGGCATTTGCCACTTGTAATTTGCTCGGCTCAAGTTCGTCCATATTTCTACCGCATGATTCATACAACTTATCCAATGGTAAATGTGATAAGTTATACCGAATTGCCGGCAGATACAGATGTTGAAATTCATAGTTATGTGAGGATTTAGAAATGAAAATAATTTATTTGTTTATTTATTCTGTTATCAATTATGCTTGTTTCTTGTACTACCACAAAGGAAAATGCAAAAGAGAAAGTCATAATTACTGGTGATTTCACTTGGGAAAATTGGCAAAAAGCATCCGGCTGGAAAGATTTTTCAGCCGATGATTATAATCCTGATTCTTATTTTATTT
>JANJUO010000623.1 GCA_024710535.1 bacterium | reverse complement strand
GGAATTACAGATAGATTCAAATATAGTGGAGATGCTGACGAAGTTCAGGCAGTGCCACCGGTTTCAGCTCTTGGTGTAGAAAAAAACATTATTACTGTCATTGTTAATGCCGGAAGAACTCCGGGTGCCGCTGTGAACGTTCAGGTGATTCCCTCCTCAGAAGCAATTATCAAAAATGTTTCTGCCATTGTTCAGGCACCTGCCAAAAAGATTATCCCCAAGAAAAAGGGCAAAGTTAAAAATAAAAGATTAAGAACATCCATCGTAAATGAATACGAAAATTATTATGGTGATATGAAAATTGTTCCCATTGCAAAGAAGAATAAATCGCCATTTTATGTTAGAAATTCTACAAATGCCGAAGGAAAACAAGTTGTGAGTGTTGGTGGAACAATGGCACCCAATTCAACATATTCATATCAATATTATATGCTTAATCCAGAACTTTCTGCGGCTGGTTGCTTCAAACAAAGACTGATTGCAAGTGGTGTGAAAGTTATTGGCGCTGTAGAGAAAAAAGCAATGTATGAGTCTGATAGTACAAAAAAATATAAATTAATTGCCGAGTTTCGCAGACCAATAATAGACTTAATGATGCCTATTAATAAGGATAGCGACAATCATTTTGCTGAAAATTTGTTTAAAATGGTTGGTGCTTTTTCGGGAAATAATAAAAATAATGCAATGGAAACAAAACGATTAACAGATATTTATTTGCGTCAATACAATGTTCCATGCGAACAGTGTAATCTCAACGATGGATCCGGTTTGTCAAGAAGAAATCTTATTACTTCAGAAGCATTGGTTAATTTACTTGTAAAATCGCAATTGAAAGATTTCGGAGATGGACTTGAACATACACTATCAATCGCAGGTGTTGATGGAACGCTGAGAAATCGCCTAAAAGGAACCAAAGGCGAAAACAATCTTAGGGGAAAAACAGGAACATTGAGAAATGTGAGTGCTCTTGCTGGATATATAAATACAATTGATGGCGATGTATTGGTTTTTGGATATATATTTAATGGTCCAAGTCCGGGATTGTACAAATCTCTTGAAAATGATATGAATTATTTTTTATCTGAATTTACATATAGCAAATAGGATGAGAATAAATTTAAAATCTATTTTATTGCATATTATTCTACTATTGATAGCATTAGGTATGATGTTTCCAATGCTATGGATGTTTTTGCTATCCATAAAGCAGTATCCTGAAGGGTATTCGAGTTTATCAAGTATTCTTGCATTGCCTACAACATTTTCTAATTTCACAGACACATTGCAATCAGACAGATTCGATATTTATTTTCTGAATTCGCTTTTTGTGGCAATTTCTGTAACAATCGGCAATATAATTTTTTGTACATTTACCGGCTATGCTTTAGCAAGAAGAGATTTCAAACTGAATAAGCTAATTTTCTTTACAATACTTGGAGTTTTGATTATTCCGCCACATATTGTAATGATACCATTATATAGGTTAATGGTGGAATTCGGCTGGATAAATTCTTATTTTTCATTGATAATTCCATGGCTTGTTACTCCATTTGGAGTGTTTTTGGTTAAGCAATATATAGAATCAATGCCATCCGATATGGAGTCATCTGCAAGAATTGACGGAGCCGGAGAATGGTATATAATTTTCAGAATTGTGATGCCATTATCAAAACCTATATTGACTGTTTTAGGGATTTACACTTTTTTGAGCAATTGGAATTCGTTCCTATTTCCATTTTTGTTTACTAATGATGCAGAATACAGAACTTTACCGGTTGGATTAACATTTTATCTTGGCAAACAATCTGTTGACTGGGGGCATTTGATGGCTGGTGCTGCAATTTCTGCATTACCTGTGTTGATATTATTCATACTATTTCAAAATAAAATAATTCAAGGACTTACTGCCGGAGCTTTAAAGGAATAAATATGATTGAATCAATTCTTGATAAATCTGTTCTTCAGTTTGAAGACATTGTTCAACTACTTGATTGCAATATTTTAGATGCAAAAAAATTATACGAACATGCGGCACAAATCAAAAAGCAATATGTTCAAGATAAAGTATATTTTCGTGGATTAATTGAATTCTCGAATTTCTGCTCGAAAGATTGTCTTTATTGCGGAATTAGAAAGTCAAACACTAAGATTCTTCGATATAATTTAAGTGACGAAGAAATTATTGATGCGGCGGTTTTTGCTTATAACAGTAATTATGCATCTATTGTTATTCAATCTGGCGAAATTAGCAATCCGGTTTTTAGTAGAAGAATATCGAATTTATTGGATAAAATTCATCAAAAAACCAACAATAATCTTAGAATTACTCTATCTTGTGGCGAGCAATCCAATGAAATTTATCAAGATTGGTATAACGCAGGAGCAAATAGATATTTATTAAGAATAGAAACCACAAACAAGGATTTATATTACAAAATTCATCCAAATGATAAACATCATTCTTTCGAAAAAAGGATCAATTGTCTTTACGATTTAAAAAATATTGGATATCAGACCGGTACCGGAGTAATGATTGGCTTGCCATTTCAAACAATTGAGCATCTTGCAAAAGATTTGCTTTGGATGCAAGAATTCGATGTTGATATGGTGGGAATGGGTCCTTATATCGAACATGAAGATACTCCTTTATATGAATTCAAACAACATCTTCTTCCTTTGGAAGAGAGATTTGATTTATCATTGAAAATGATTGCAATTCTTAGAATTATGATGAAAAATATTAATATTGCCGCCGCAACTTCACTTCAAACCATCGATAAAATGGGCAGAGAAAAAGGCATAAAAGTTGGTGCAAATGTCATTATGCCAAACATCACTCCGGGCGGATACCGCAAGCACTATAAATTATATGACAATAAACCATGCATAGATGAAAATGCTGATGACTGCAAGCCATGCCTTGAAATGCGTATTGCATTGATTGGAAACGAAATTGCATATAATGAATGGGGTGATTCAAGCCACTTTGAGCATAGATTCAAAAATGAGTCAGAATAAAATTTGTTGGCAAAGATTAATTGAAATCTGCAATATGAAATTTGTATTATGACAATTTATCAGAATGTTAAATGAATTCATTTCTTTGCAATCGAAATTAAACTCAATTAGTATTAATCAATTTAACAATTAATGCTTCAGGCAAACAAAGAAAACTAATTTGAAAAATGTTTGATTTTACATAAAAAAAACAGATAAATAATCAAGATTTATTAACAATAAATCAAAATTCTTTACGTTAATTGCAAGTTTGTTGCTTTTTTGAGGGTTGTTATAATTGAGAATACTTGTTACCAATGATGATGGAATAAATTCACCCGGACTTATGAGTGTGGTCCATGTTTTAAAGAAGTTCGGAGATGTTACGGTGGTTGCTCCCTTTAATCAGCAAAGTGCAGTTAGCTCTCTTCTAACACTTCATAAACCTTTAAGAGTTCATAAAGTTTTCAAAAATGATGAATTTTTTGGATATGGCGTTGAGGGCTCCCCGGCAGATTGCGTGAAACTTGCCGTAACAACAATTTTGGAACACAAGCCCGAACTTTTAGTTTCAGGAATCAATCACGGCAAAAATACTTCAATCAATATTCTATATTCGGGAACAGTTGCCGCCGCATTCGAAGGATTGTTATTCAATATACCATCAATTGCTTTATCTATATGTTCGCATGATATAGATGCAGATTTCACAAGTTCGGCATATTTTATTGAAAAATTAATACCTCAAATAATTGAATTGAAGGACAAACAAAATCTTCTCTTAAATGTTAATATTCCAATATTACCTATTGAAGAAATCAAAGGATTTAAAGTAACCAAGCCAAGCTCTACTTTATGGGAAGATAAATATGAGAAGCGTACAGACCCATTTGGAGGCGATTATTACTGGTTTGCAGGCTCGTTTATGCCTTTGGATAAATCTGAAAATACAGACGAAGGCGCTCTTGCCGATGGATTTATTTCGATTACTCCATTAAAAATCGATTTCTTCAACAATGAATTAGTTGAAATTTTAAATATATCATAGGTTAATTTAAATGTCCAAAGTGGTGTTCTTGGAAGATGCGGTCGAGGGTATGATATTGAGCGACCCAATAATTAATAATATGGGACAAACATTATTACCTCCGGGAATTGTTTTGGCTCCACAGCATTTAAGAATTCTAAAAACGTGGAATATTAAACTAATTCATATTAAAGAAAGTGAAACCGAGGAAGAAAATGAAATAAGCCCGGAATTACTCAAACTTGCTGAAGAAATTCTCGCAGAAAGAATGAACTGGACTCCTTCTATCGACATCGAAAAGGATTGGATAAAGGCATCTTTGCAATTATTGGCAATGAAATTACAAAAAAAAGGGAATTCTTATGATCAATCTTGATGGAATTATTCAAAGAATAAACGAATTTCCTACATTACCTACCATTTATTCAAATCTAATGGATGTAATGGTTAATCCACGATCAACTGCGATGGACGTTGCTGATGTTATTAGCAAAGATCAGGCATCTGCCTCTAAAGTATTGAAAGCCGCAAACTCTTCAATTTATGGATTCCAAGGCAGAGTTACAAATATCTCTCAAGCAGTGATGTTTTTGGGTTTCGAAGAGATTAAAAATCTGATTACTGCTCTTTCGATTATTGATCTTTTTGCCTCAATTAAAACCAAAAATGCAATTAATCCAATTAATCTCTGGAAACATTCCATTGCTGTTGGAACTTTGGCAAGAACTATCGGCAAAACTGCTGGTGTAAAGGAAATCGAAAACTATTTTCTTGCTGGAATTCTTCACGATCTGGGAAAATTACTTTTCTATAAGATAATTCCCGAATCTTATGCGAAAGTAATCAACTACTCAATCGAAAATAAAATCTCTGCAAGAGAAGCCGAACTAAAAATAATTGGAACTAATCACCTAATTGCCGGCGAAATTCTCGCCGAAAAATGGAAATTACCACTTCCAATTAGGAATGTTATTCGTTATCATAGTGCCGGAACCATCAGCGGGAAAAGTGATATACTTGTTTCCTGCGTTCACATTGCCAATCTTACTGCAAATTTATTTGGATTTGGTACAGACGGCAAAGAAATAATACAACAGCCAAATAAAATTGCTTGGGATGATTTAGAATTGCCAAATAATTTCTTCACTTCGAATATGAACAAGTTTCAATCTGAATATGAAGAATCCGTTAAACTACTTTTAAAAAATAAATAGAGTTAAATTGAAGAATTTTTCCAAAATATTGCTCAGTAAAATCGAAGATTTCACAAGAAGAAAATTTATTAGACTATCTGAATTGTATTCAGAAGCAATTAAAGTATGCGAAACAATTCCTAATTTGAAATTTGCTTCATTATTCATTTTGGAAGGCGAAATTATAGACTTTGATCTCAAAGCCTACTTCCCCACAGAATCATTTGATGAAAATATTAAATTATTAGATGATTGTATTAATTTAGGAATCGTTGGGAAATCTTTAGAATTTGGAACTACTGAATACTTAATAAAAGATGAATCTATTCTTTTATCAATTCCATTGAAATCCGAATCAGGATACAAAGGAATCTTATTGATTGATTTTATATCCAAACAATTAGATGATGATATTGTTAATTTGCTTTCCTTATTTGGTAATATTCTTGGTAATTTCATCAATCAGAAATTCATATTGAAAGATTTGGAAGACTCAAATTCATTGCTGGAGCAGAAAATTGCTTTGAAGACAATGGATATAAACCAAAATAAAAGAGAACTTGAAGCAATTTTTAATAGTGTACTAACAGGTATTATCATTTTTGATGCAAATACAAAAAAAATAATCAGAGCAAATCCTGTTGCCTTGGAATTGATTAACATTAATAATGATGAGATTAGCGAATTCTACATCACCGAATTCTTGCATAACTATTCTAATATTTTAATAAATAATCCACACTTCTCCCCTTTCGAATCGGAAATCACAACAATCAATAAGCGAAGCATTCCTATATTGAGAAATACTACATACCTCAACGTTGGGAACAAGAATATCGGAATTGAATCTTTCTTGGATATAAGTGTTTTGAAAGAGGCAGAAAAATCCTTGATAAACGCCAATCAAATTTTAGAATTGAAAGTGATGGAGCGAACGGAAGATTTGCAATTATTGGTACATAAGCTCAAAAATGAAATCACAGAAAGAGAAATGGCAGAAAGTGAATTGCGTAGATTGTTCAACAAAGAAAAAGAACTTAATAATTTAAAAACAAAATTCGTAAGTATGGTATCGCATGAATTCAGAACACCGCTTACAATTATAAGATCATCAGCTCAAATGCTGGATAAATTCAGAGATAATCTAAGCAAGCACGAAATTGTCTCATTTTATAATAAAATTATGAAATCCGTTGATAATATGGCAGATTTAATAGAAAATGTTATCTTCATTGGAAAATCTGAATCTGCAGAAATGAAATTAAATAGCACATCAATCGATATTGTCTCTTTTTGCGAACAAATTATCGTTGATTTGAAATTAAGTTCAGACCCAAACAGAGAAATTATTTTCAATTATAATTTTGAAGACGGCACAATCAATTCAAATAATGTTTTTATTGATGAAAAATTGCTTAGATTAATCCTATATAATTTGCTTTCTAATGCAATGAAATATTCAGAAAAAGAGAAGCCAATCGAATTTAACATGCAAATTCATAATGAGAAATTGCTTTTTGAAATCATTGATTTTGGAATTGGCATACCGTTAGAAGAGCAAACGAAAATATTTACTCTTTTTTATAGAGCAGAAAATGTTGGCAATATTACGGGTACAGGTTTAGGATTATCTGTGGTAGTTGAGTCTTTGGAAAAATTAGGTGGAAAGATAGAATTATCAAGTATTATCAATTTGGGCACGAAATTTATCGTTACAATTCCAATTAAAATTATGAGGTAAACAATGGGAAAAGCTACCATTTTAGTTGTTGAAGATGAGGATACAATTAGAGAAAACATTGTTATGTTTTTGAAATTCTCAAACTTCAATTTGCTTTCGGCGGAAAACGGAATAAAGGGATTGGAAATCGCGAAAGCACAAATACCCGATTTGATTATCTCAGACATTATGATGCCGGAGTTAGATGGATATGATTTTCTTAAAGAACTACAAAAAA
>JANJUO010000159.1 GCA_024710535.1 bacterium | reverse complement strand
GGACAGAATTTGTATGATTACCAAGATATAAAAGGGAAATATGTTATTAGGGAATTATCTCAAATGGCTAAGAATGGCGGTGGATTTGTTGAGTTCTATTGGCAAAAACCAGGTGAAACTACCCAAAGCCGTAAATTGGGTTATGTTGAGCCAATAGTTGGAACAAATTTCTTTATCGGCTCTGGTGTTTATATGGAATAGAGTACAATTTCATAATAATTTTAATTTTATTTCAATTATTTACAAGAAATTGCAATTATTAATTGCCAATTTCACATAATTACAAATTTCATTCGTCAATAAAAAAAGTATTCGATTATTAAAATTATTTTGTAATTGAATATGTTTTGTTGATTTATATTTTATTTTTGATGATTGATAACAAAGAGCAAAATAACTTAGCCGACAATTCAGAAGAAAAATTCAATACCACAGATAATATTGAATTTATTCCTGTTTGTAACTCCAATGAATTATTTGAAGGAAAAGGGAAAAAAATTCAATTTCCTGAAGATGATGATTTTCAGGTTGCCATTTTTCGGGTTAATGGGAAATTGTATTGCCTGGAAAATATTTGTCCGCATCGTCATGCTGACAGTATTTTCGATGGTATAATCAAAAATGGAATTGTTACCTGCCCATTGCATGGCTGGAGTTATTATCTGAAAAATGGTCAGAATGTTAATCAAAGGCAAGGCATTAAGAGTTTGAAAAGTTTTCTGATTAAAGAAGAAGATAATACAATTTATATAGAAAAACCGGAATTTACTATTCCAAAATGGAGGCGTTAAATGAGGGTTTGCTACATTAATTCAATTTGTGATACTGAATTTAAGGCATTATTGAGATGAACGAAGATTTTAAATATAAATATTTAATGGATATAGATTCTCCTTACGATTTAAGGAAATTGCCCGAATCTGCTATGGAGCAGGTTGCATCTGAAGTCAGGGAGTATATGATTGACACTATAACAAAGGTTGGCGGTCATTTTGGAGCCGGTTTGGGTATTGTAGAATTAACTGTGGCACTTCATTATGTTTTCAATACACCTGAGGATAAGATTGTTTTTGATGTCGGGCATCAGGGCTATCCTCATAAAATATTGACAGGAAGAAGAGATTTGCTTCACACAATCAGGCAATATGGTGGTTTGTCCGGCTTTTTGAAAATTAGCGAAAGTGAATACGATGCTTTTGGTGCAGGTCATGCCTCAACAAGTATTTCTGCCGCTTTAGGGCTTGCCACTTCTCGTGATCTACAAGGCAAAAAGAACAAAGTTATTGCCGTTATTGGCGATGGCGCTATGACTGGCGGACTTGCTTATGAGGCGATGAATAATTGCGGTGTTCAGAAGCGTGATATGATTGTAATTTTAAATGATAATAATATTTCAATTGAGCCGAATGTATCTGCATTTTCGAATTATTTCAGCGAGTTTTATGCCTCTAATGCAATTAATATGTTTAGAGAAAGATTGTGGAATATTTCAGGCAAAATGGACCAATTTGGTGATAGATTGCGTAAAGTTGCCGCAAGATTGGAGGATGGAGTAAAGGCAATTATCACTCCTGGAGTGCTTTTTGAAACATTGGGATTTAATTATTTTGGTCCGATTAACGGAAATAATACAAGAAAATTACTGAAAATTCTTCGCCAAATCAAAGATTTGAAAGGTCCAATTTTCCTTCATATAATGACTCAAAAAGGAAAAGGATATGCGCCAGCCGAAAATGATATTTATAATTTTCATGCTATTGGAAAAATTGATAAATTAACCGGTAAATCGTTAGCAAAACAGCCAACTGTTCCCACGCCACAGAATTATAGTTCAGTATTTGGGAATGCAATGAATGAAATTTGCAAGATGAATAATAATGTTGTTGGTATAACTGCGGCAATGGGCGATGGAACCGGCTTAATAAAAATCGAAAAAGACTTTCCGGATAGGTATTTTGATGTTGGAATTGCCGAAGGTCACGCTGTTACATTTTCTGCAGGTTTGGCTGTTGATGGAACAATTCCTGTGGTGGCAATTTATTCTTCATTTCTTCAAAGAGCGTTCGATCATTTGGTGCATGATGTTGCCCTGCAAAATCTGCATGTGATTTTCGCTTTGGATAGAGCCGGATTGGTTGGTGCTGATGGCGCCACTCATCATGGTGTGCTTGATATTTGCTATCTTCGCTCGGTTCAAGGACTTGTATTTATGGCTCCAAGAAACGAAAATGAATTACGAAATATGCTGTATTCTGCTGTATTTTCATATACAAAGGGACCGGTTGCAATTCGTTACCCACGCGGTAATGGCGAAGGATTGCCTCTTGAGCCAATGAAATCATTGCCTTTGGGAAAATCTGAATTGCTCAAAGAAGGTAGCGATATTGCAATTATTTCACTTGGTACAATGTGCAAAAGTGCATTAAAAGCGGCTGAAACACTCGAAAATGAAGGCATTTCTGTTGAAGTAATCGACCCAAAATTTGTGAAGCCATTAGATACCGAAATGCTGAATTCAATTTGCAAACGATTCAATTTGATTGTTACAGTTGAAGATGGTCAGAAAATGGGTGGATTTGGTTCGGCAGTAGCTGAATATTTGATGGAAAGTGGCAATAATCAAACAAGAGTAGAAATATTAGGAATTCCTGATAAATTCATCAATCACGGAACGCAGGAAGAATTGATGCATCAATTGGAATTGGACGATATTGGAATTGCAAAATCTATTCGAAAATTATTGAAAAAGTAGGTTTGAGGTATTGAATTCCGCAACCACGATGCAATTTATTTATAAAAAATCGAATCTAATCTTGTGAATTATGTGCGTTGGAGCAGTTGATTTTTATTGAAGAGTTTGAACTATGAGTAGGTGCATTAAATTTACTTTGGATTGAAACAAAATTACTTTGAATTGCAATCAATCTTTCAGCACGCATTCCATAAGAATCTCTGCTGAATGAGTTATCAATGACAATAGGCATTTTATCCTCGCAAATTATCAATAAAAATTTGGGATTACCTATTTGTTTGAAGATTGAATCAAACAAGATATGGAAGAATTATTTTAATTTTCCGTTGATGTAAAAATTTTATCAATGAACCATTAATTCATGGTAGTGAGCTAATAAATATAGTCGATGAACTAATTCACTACCATTTTTTATTAGCTCACTACCATTTTTTATTAGTTCATTAACATTTTTTATTAGCTCACTACCATTTTTTATTAGCTCACTACCATTTTTTATTGGTTCATTAACATTTTTATTAGCTCACTACCATTTTTTATTAGCTCACTACCATTTTTTATTGGCTCACTACCATTTTTTATTGGCTCATTACCATTTTTATTAGCTCACT
>JANJUO010000107.1 GCA_024710535.1 bacterium | reverse complement strand
GATATTTATACTTATTGGACAACCAGAATTGAAAAGCACTCGAAAAACAGTATTAAATGCCTGAATTTAAAGTTAAAAATAAATAAAGTCCATCAATATCTAACTTGTTTTTTCAAGGAATTTTATTTTAATATGATTGATTTTTTTGAATTTCAAACTCATTTTAAACAAAATTATCTTTATTTCGTTAATATTTTTTTGGTTAAACTAAATTTTGAGATTAATTATGAGTAATTTTTCTATTTCAGGGAATATTGCAGATATTCATAGTAGAAGAATTTTTCCGGGTGCTGTAGAGGTGGAAAACGGAAAAATCAAATCAATTATCGAAAATGATAATTCTTATTCAAATTTTATAATTCCCGGATTTATTGATTCTCATATTCATATAGAAAGCTCTATGCTCGCTCCATCCGAATTTGCAAGAGAAGCTGTAAAGAAAGGCACAGTGGCAACCGTCTCCGATCCGCATGAAATTGCTAATGTATGTGGTATGGACGGCATTGAATTTATGCTTGAAAATGCAAAATCTACTCCTTTCAAATTCTTTTTTGGAGCTCCTTCCTGCGTTCCGGCAACTACATTCGAGACAGCAGGTGCGGAAATAACTGCGGCTGATATTGATGTATTGCTGAGCAAACCTGAAATTAAATATCTCTCGGAAATGATGAATTATCCTGGAGTACTCTATGAATTTCCAGATGTTATGGCAAAACTCGATATTGCAAAAAAAGCAGGAAAGCCAATTGATGGTCATGCACCGGGATTGAAAGGTGAGCAAGCAATGAAGTATATTTCTGCAGGAATCAGTACAGATCACGAATGTTTCTCGCTCGAAGAGGCATTCGACAAAATTAATTACGGTATGAAAGTTCTTATTAGAGAAGGCTCTGCGGCTAAAAATTTTGAAACTTTGAAGACACTGATTTCAACTCATACAAATGATGTAATGCTATGTAGTGATGATAAACATCCGGACGATTTGATAGTTAGCCACATTGATGATTTGGTAAAGCGAGCAATAAATGATGGCACCGATTTCTTTGATATAATGCAGGCAACTGTGATTAATCCAATTAATCACTATAATTTGGAAGTTGGTATGCTTAGAGTTGGTGATTATGCAGATTTTATAGTAGTTGATGATTTGAAAAATTTCAATATTCAGCAAACTTATATAAATGGAACAAAAGTTGCCGAAATGGGTAATTCATTAATTCCATCGGTGAATATTAATCCTATTAATCAATTTAATTGTGAAATGAAAACTGCAGATGACTTCAAAATTTCTGCACAAGATAAGCAAATTCGAATCATCGAAGCTCTCGAAGGACAATTAATCACAAATCAATTAATTGAGGATGCTTTGATTGTTGATAATTTCTATGAAGCAGATATAAGCAGAGATATTCTTAAAATTTCTGTGATTAATCGTTATAATAATGCAAAACCGGCTGTTGGATTTATTAAAAATTTTGGATTGAAAAAAGGTGCATTAGCGGGAAGTATTGGGCATGATTCTCATAATATAATTGCCGTAGGAACAAGCGATGAAATGCTTGCAAAAGCAGTTAATATGATTATCGAATCAAAAGGCGGTATTGTTGCAGTTGATGAATCGGAAGCAAAATTACTTGAATTACCTATTGCCGGCTTAATGAGCACCGAACCTGCCGCCGAAGTTGCAAGGAAATATCAGGAAATCGATAAAAAAGCAAAAGAACTCGGCTCAAGTCTGAGAGCTCCTTTTATGACATTGTCGTTTATGGCTTTGCTCGTTATTCCATCAGTAAAATTAAGTGATTTGGGCTTGTTTGACGGTACAGATTTTCAATTTATTAATGTAGCGGTGTAATTAATGTCATTAAAAATTAATATTTCAAGAATCAATAATAATTCAGATTTGCCATTACCTGTTTATTCAACAAATGGCTCTGCCGGAATGGATATTGTTGCCCATTTGCAAAAGCCAATAAAAATCGAACCCGGAAAAACAGTACTTGTTCCAACAGGTTTGGCGGTTGCAATTCCTGATGGTTACGAGTGTCAAGTGCGCTCCAGAAGCGGTCTTGCGGCAAAATATGGAATATTTGCATTAAATAGTCCGGGCACAATCGACAGCGATTATCGTGGGGAAATCAAAGTGATTTTATCAAATTTCGGAGATACGACATTCGAAATTAATAATGGTGATAGAATTGCTCAATTAGTTGTTGCCAAATATGAGAAAGTGACTTGGAATCAAACAGATTCGCTTGATGATACCGAACGCGGTGAAGGTGGTTTTGGCAGTACAGGTATTTAATAATTTAAATAAGAAAAAAATGATAAATTTTATAAATGAAGCAAAAGAAATTTTCGAAAAAGTAAGTTCAATTAGAAGGCATATTCATCAAAATCCAGAATTATCATTTCAGGAATTTGAAACCACGAATTTTATTTGCAAAATTCTTGCTGAAAATAATATTGAATTTCAGCGAATTACCGAAACAGGTGTTGTTGCATTGATTGGAAATTCCGGTAAATGTATTGCTCTTCGTGCTGATATTGATGCTCTTCCAATTGTTGAAGAAACCGGTTTGGAGTATGCGTCCAATTGTAACGGAGTAATGCACGCCTGCGGTCATGATATGCATACATCAATGCTTTTGGGGGCGGCGATTCTATTGAAAAAGAATGAAAATTTGCTAAATGGTAAAGTGAAATTAATTTTCCAACCCGGAGAGGAAAAACTGCCCGGTGGAGCAAAATTGATGATAGATGCAGGAGTTTTGAATAATCCGACAGTTGATGCAGTTTTCGGACAGCATATTCATCCACAGGATGAATCAGGCAAAATTGCAATTGCCGCCGGTCCAATAATGGCTTCCACCGATGAATTATATCTCACAATCAAAGGCAAAGGTGCTCATGCCGCACAGCCACATTTGGGAAATGATATAATTCTAACTGCCTCGCAATTAATCAATCAATTTCAAACTATAATCACAAAATTCAAAAATCCACTTCAGCCGGCAGTTTTGTCGATAACCTCGATTCATGCAGGCAATACAACAAATATTTTTCCTGAAGAATTAAAAATGATGGGAACAATGCGCACTTTCAATGCAGAAGTTCGTTCATTAATCAAAGAAAAGTTGAAAATTATTTGCGAAAATTATGCGGTGCTGACAAGTACAGAAATAATATTGGATATTGCAGAGGGATATCCGACATTAATCAACGATACTAATGCCGCAGAATTTGTGAGAACTACTGCTGTGGAATTGCTTTCGAATGAAAATGTTATTGCTTTTGAGCCGAAAATGTGGGCAGAGGACTTTGCATATTTTGCACAAAATGTTCCAAGTGTGTTCTGGTTTTTGGGCGTAAAGCCAGATGGAATAGAGCAAATGCCAGCTTTGCATAATCCAAAGTTGAATCCCGATGAAAACGCTATGATTCACGGAACTGCAATGCTCGTGAAAGTTGCTATTGATTATTTAGATAGATAATTAAAAAATGAGGTTAACCAATCAGAATATTATTTCATAATTATTGTCAAACTGACATATTTGAACTACTATTTTTATAAATGCTTAGCAGATTAAGCATCCTTGCTCGTTGCTGAAATTTATACTTATTGGACAGGCACCATAGTTTCATTACACATTCCACTCCTACGGAGTTGTTGGGGTTCGGGGCGCTCTTTCTTTATTACAAACATTTATTCCCTAACAGGAATTTCAAGGAATTTTTTTAAAAAAAATTATCAAATACTCAAATTTGACAGAAACCGTAAATTTGTTTAATTTGGCTGAGTAGTTTCAAAAAAATCTCTTTATTTAAATAAATGTAAATTTCACAATAAAAAAATCATACAAACGTAAGCATTTTTTTAAATGGGAATATTATTATGAAAAATGTAATTATTGTAATTTTATTGGTGTTAAGTTTTTTGAATATCTATTCAAAAGATTATGAATTATTGAAAAGTGAAAATTATTCAATTTATTCAGGGGGTAAATTTTTATCAGCAATCAAAATTGATTCAGTCGTAAAAAATGACGATGAAGTTAGGTATTATATTCACCCAAATGTTACAGTGGATCCAGTTACCAATTGCTATAGTTTATCAACAAGTTCTTGGCTTGGTGCTGAAGTGGTATTGAAGGATGGTTATTGGAAGTTTATCACTTTAACCGATAGATTTGTTCAAATCAAAGATGATCCCAAACTAAATGAGGAATGGATTTTTGCTGAAGAAGAAGGAAAATATAAGATGACAGCAAAGGTAATTGGGTATGAAACAGCTGTTATTAACAACGTTGTTGATAGTATAAAAGTGATTTCATTGAATGTGATTTTTTTTAGTGGCAATTTTTATGAAAATCGTTATAAAGATTTGACAATAAAAATCAGTAAAACTTACGGTCTTTATTCATTTTTTGAATTTTACAATTTCCCCTATAATCAATCTTTTGATAAATGTACAGTAATCGCAATTAATGATGAGAAATATTTGCCTTATTCTAAGTTTGATGTGTATAATTTTAATATAGGAGACGAATTTCATATAAGCGAATATTCAAAATCAGGCACATTTAAGTTGTGGGATGCTAATATTATTTTAAAAGTAATAGAAAAGAAAATTATAGAATTGCCAATTTTAAAAATTGAGTATAAATTTAAGAAAATTGCAAAAATTGTTAAACTATACAAACCTGATAAAATTGATACAACGATTTTCATAAATGGAGAAGTAACTGAAAAATATACAATTAGTAGCAGAGATACTTTATTTTTTGGTGGTGAATTAATTAAAGAGGATAGTTGGAGTGAAAATAGGTATTATGATGTACCTTTTTATATTTTTGATAAATATTTCAATAAAATGGCTCTATTGTATGATTTGCCTTTAGAAAAAGAGAATGATAGTTGTTTTTTTGAAGCTATATCAGAAGGAATCAACTATTTTTTACATTTCAATGGTCTCGGTGGACCATATTATAATGATTTTTGGGACCCAAATAATTTTTCATATAGAGGTCTCAAATATTACAAGAAAGGTGATGAAGAATTTGGAACTCCATTCAATCCACAAGATTTAACAGTTTCAGTAAAAGATTCCGAAACTATTAAAAATGTTGCGATTTATTTGCCAATGACTGAAGAAGTGCTAATTAAAACAAATAATTTTCATGATAATTCAAGAATTGAAATTTTTGATAACAATGGAAAAATAGTTTATCATTCAAATGTAGATTTAATTGATAATGTATTTAAACTAAATGTAAATAATTTTGCAAACGGAATATATTTATTTAGTATTTCTGATTTTAAAGGCAATACTTTTGAAAAAGGAAAATTCTCCATATTGAGATAAAATTTATAAAATACTAAAACAAAAATTACTAAATAGATATTACCTTTTAATAACATTCCTTTGGAAATTTGCCAAAAAAGTGTTAATATTGTAGTTTGTCTAATTTGTAAAATTATTTTTTTTGGAATTTTGAAAAATGTTTAAGCCAATGCCGGATAAATTTACTTATCCACAAATAGAGCAAGATATATTAAAGTTTTGGGACGAAAATGATGTTTTTCATACAACGCTTAAATTAAGGGAAAACAGCCCTTATTATGCTTTTTATGAAGGACCGCCAACTGTAAACGGAGCGCCAGGTATTCATCATTTAATGGCTCGCACTATTAAAGATACAATTTGCAGATACAAAACTATGCGTGGCTACTATGTTAGACGTCAAGCAGGTTGGGATACTCACGGCTTGCCGGTTGAAATCGCTATGGAAAAACAACTTGGCTTAAAAGATAAATCTGAAGTTGAAACTTACGGTATTGAAAAATTCAATGCAAAATGTAAAGCATTTGTATATGAAAATATCGAAAAAGATTTGGGCTGGAGTTACCTTACTAAGCGTATGGGCTATTGGGTTGATCTCGACCAAGCATACATTACTTGCACTAATAATTATGTTGAGTCTGTTTGGTGGGCTTTAAAAACATATTTCGATAAAGGTTTGATTTATCGTGGTTTCAAAGTGGTTCCGCAATCTCCAACAATCGAAACTCCTTTGAGTTCGCATGAGTTATCTCTTGGATATAAAGATGTTCGTGATCCAAATTTATATTTGAAATTGAAAATTCAAGAATCGAAAATTGAATCAATTGTTGGTGCCCAAATTATGGTTTGGACAACAACTCCTTGGACATTGTTTGCTAATGTTGCTCTTGCGGTTGGCGAAAATATCGATTATGTTCACATTCGCAATATCCGCAAGCAAAAAGAAGGCGAATTGGTTGACGAATTAGTTCTTGCAAAAGCACGTTTATCAGTTATTGATGGCGAATATGAAATTCTAAATGAATTCAAAGGTAGCGAATTAATTGGAACTGTTTACGAACAAATTCTCCCTTATGCCAAAATTGATAGAGAAGAATTTCCAAATGGTTTAACCATTGTTTCGGGTAGTTTTGTTTCTACAGAAGATGGTTCGGGCGTTGTTCATCTTGCTCCTGCATTTGGCGAAGACGATTATCAAGCATCAAGAATCCACAATTTGCCATTTTTGCAACCTGTTACTCCAAATGGACATTTAACTCAAGATATGGGTCCATTTGCCGGTAGAGCAGTTAAAACTCTTACTTACGAAGACAGAGTGGAAGAGGGCGCAGATAAGGATATTATCATTCATCTTAAATATGCAGACAAAGTTTATAAAGCATCTATGGATTATCTTCATAGTTATCCGCATTGCTGGAGAACAGGCAATCCTGTGATTTATTACGCACGCGATTCATGGTTTATCAAGTCGCCTGAATATAAAAATGAAATGATTGCAATTAACAAAACTATTAATTGGCAACCACCTGAAATTGGTGAAGGTAGATTTGGTAATTGGCTGGAAGATGTTAAAGAGTGGTCTCTTTCACGTGATAGATTCTGGGGTTCACCGCTTCCAATTTGGATAAATGAAGAAGATAAAAATGATTATTTTGCAATTGGCTCAATAGCTGAATTGAGTGAAGGAATCTATGTTTTTGATGATGGTAAGCAATTGCCTGTTTCTGAATGTGGAATTGAAATAGATTTGCATCGCCCATTTGTTGATCATGTAATTTTCATTAAAGATGGCAAAACATATCGCAGAACTCACGAAGTAATTGACGTATGGTTCGATTCGGGAGCAATGCCTTTTGCACAATTGCATTATCCATTCGAAAATCAAGAATTATTCGATAAAATTTTCCCAGGTGATTTTATTGCCGAAGGTATCGACCAAACTCGTGGCTGGTTCTATACTTTGCATAATATCGCAGTTGCATTATTCAATAAACCAGCATTCAAAAATATCATTGTTAATGAATTGATTTTGGATAAAAATGGCGTAAAAATGTCTAAATCCAAAAATAATGCAATAGACCCATTTTATATTATGGATAAATACGGTGCAGATGCGGCAAGATGGTATTTATTTGTGAATAATCCACCTTGGAAATCAACAAAATTCAATGAAGATGATTTGGCAAAAACAGTTGTTTCCAACTTTTTACGTTCATTATCAAATACTTATGCATTCTTTGCTTTATATGCAAATATTGATAAATTCAGTAATGATATGCCGGAAATTCCACTCGAAAAACGCCCTGAAATTGATAGATGGATTCTTTCAAGAATCAGTAGCGTAACAAATGATTATCTTGAATCAATGGATGCTTATGATGTTACAAAAGCATTGCGTGGAGTGCAAAACTTTATTATTGATGAACTTTCAAATTGGTATATTCGCAGAAACAGACGCAGATTCTGGAAAGGCGAAAATGACGATGAAAAAATTGCTGCATATCAAACTTTGCGTACAGTTTTGATTAGAGTATTAGAGTTAATTTCTCCAACTGCTCCTTTCATTGCAGAAGATTTGTATCAAAGATTGAAATCAGATACTGATGAAATTTCAATTCATTATAGAATTATCGAAAAAGCAGATGAAAATCTTATTAATAAAGATCTAGAACGCAGAATGGAAGCGGCTCAAATCATTACTTCTATTGTTCGTTCCTTAAGAGAAAAAGCATCTTTGAGAGTTCGTCAGCCACTTCGTAGAATTCTTGTTCCGGTGATCAATCCTCAACAAAGACGCGACATTCAATCTGTGGAAGATATTATAAAAGAAGAAGTGAATATCAAAGCAATCGAATTTGTAAGCGATGAAACTTCGGATATTGTAAGCAAAACTGCGAAAGGGAATTTTAAAGTAATTGGCAAAAAATACGGAAAAAACACTCAAAATGTTGCTAATTTCATAAAAACAATGACTAATAATCAGATTAAAGAAATGGAATTGAGTGGCAAGTATAAAGTGAATTTTGATGGTGTGGAACTTGAATTATCTATGGAAGATATTGAAATTTCAAGTCAAGATATCGAAGGATGGCTCGTTGCAAGTGATGCAGGATTGACTGTTGCATTAGATACTTCGCTTGATGAAAATCTTTTGATGGAAGGATTTGCACGTGAATTTGTGAGCAGAATTCAGGATATTCGCAAAGAATCCGGCTTTGATGTAACCGATAGAATCACAATTGAATTTTCAGCAGATGAAAAATCAACAATTGCTATTGAAAAGATGTCTGATTATATCAAGTCTGAAACACTTGCAGAATCTGTTTCAATCAATACCGAATTAACTGAATCAGAAATTGAATTACTTGATACTAAATTATTTGTAAAAGTAGCAAAAATTTAGTTTATTACTTTATATAAAAATTAAAAAGTCCGGTAAATTTGCCGGACTTTTTTTGTATTTTTATGAGAGCAATGTTTTCCATTTCTCTGGCAAATTTCCTATATATGATTTGGTGCCCATTCTAACAATCGGAGTTTTGAATAAAAGCGGATGCTCGAGCAATTCATCTTCCACATTGTGAATAATAAATGCTAAATTGCGATTTTTGTATTCCTTTCCTTCAGTATCAATCAATGTTTCAATCGGATTCATATTTGATATACTGTTGAGTTCGCCTTTTGAAATTTTCTTTTCGTTCAAATCTATAAATTGAAATTTTACATTCCTATCCTTGAAAAAGCGAACTGCTTTTTGTGTATCTTTACATTTTAAAGTGCCAAAAACTTGAATTGCCGATGCCATTCTATCCTCAAAAAAAAAGCCTGATTTTTCTAAATAAATTAAAAAAATCAGGCTATTATATTAATAATTATAATTTTTCTGCAACTGCATTTGCCATATCAATAGTTGTTGCATTGCCGCCCATATCATAAGTGCGAACTTTGCCTTCAGCAATCACATCTGCAACTGCTTTTTCCAACTTCACACCCATTTCTGTTTCGCCAAGCCAATCAAGCATCATTTTTGCTGCAAGAATTGTTGCAAGTGGATTCACTTTGTATTGACCAGCATATTTAGGAGCAGAACCGTGAGTCGGCTCAAAAACAGCAAGATTCTTTCCTATATTGCCTGAGCAAGCAAATCCAAGACCGCCCACCATTTGAGCACACAAATCAGAAATAATATCGCCATATAGATTTGGAGCAACCAATACATCGTAGCGTTCAGGATTTTTCAAAAGCCACATTGTCATTGCATCGATATTGCCTTCATCGAATTGAATTTCAGGATAATTTTTAGCAACTTCTTTTCCAACTTCAAGGAATAAGCCGTCAGTGGCACGAACAACATTTGCTTTATGAACGATAGTTACTTTTTTTCTATTGTGTTTTCTTGCAAAATCAAATGCCGCAGTAATAATTTTCTCACATCCAAGACGAGTATTAATTTTTGTAGAAATTGAGTATTCTTCAGGTTTTAAATCTTTAAATTTTGCAAATGAAGGACTGATTTTGGTTAATAAAGAAGACAATTCCTCTGGAACTTGGTTGAATTCCACACCGCAATACAAATCTTCTGTATTTTCACGGAACACAACAATATCTATATCATCTTTAAAATTCAAAGGGTTTCCAATATATGCTTTGGTTGGTCTAAGGCAATTATACAAGTCGAAACTTTGTCTCATTCTCACGATTGGAGAGCGATAAACAAGTTTTTTGCCTTGCAATTCAGGAACCAATTCTAATTCCGCTTCTTTTACAGGTTTGGAAGTAATCGCTCCAAACATTGCGGCATCAGAAATTTTCAATAAGTCCATTGTTCTTTGTGGCAAGGCATCGCCTTCTTTGCACCAAAACTCCCAACCAATATCTCCATGAGTATATTCCGCTTTAAAGCCAATTTTGTCCAAAACAATTTTTGTAGCTTCAAGCACTTCAACGCCAATACCATCACCTGGTAACCATGCAATTTTGTACGTTTTCATTATAATAACGCTCCATAAAATAAATTTCAAAAAAACTTTTTCTAAAATTGTACTAAGTACATTTACAATTTATTACTTCTAAAATTTATAATAAAGAAAAATCGTATAACATAGAACTTATCACTTGTTTTTTTCTTGATTTAGAATGAGAATATTTTCTTTTTTTGCATATTCAAATAGTAGAATGTTGTTATAATAAAATTTTAATTCAGTTTTGCCATCACAATAATTTGATTTTTGGACGAAAAGATGTATATTTGAATTTGGTTTATTGTAAATTTGAAAATTTGTTTTGACATGCAACATATACAGATAAATAATATTGTCCCGCAAATAATATTGGGATTCGAGCAAAATCAGGAAGGTCTGATAGATGTTTTTGTACCAAAAATCAGAGGAAAATTTCTTTCTAAATACATCTTACCGTATATGAAAAATAAATATATTAAAGCAAATCTCGACCGAATCGGTTCAGCCACTTGGAAATTGATCGATGGCAAACGCAACGCATCAGAAATTTCCGATAATTTAGAAGTGCTTTTTGGTGAAGAAGTAAAACCGGCTCAAGAAAGAGTAACGACATTCCTTAAACAACTAAAAATAAATGGATTTATAACATATTGAGATAGTTATTTAAAATCAATTTAACTATCTGTAGAATAAGAAATTATTGGCTCAACAGACAAGAAAGTTGTTCTACTAATTCAATATTTTTCGAGTAGATTAGACATTCCTATCTGATATTTTTAGAGATGAATTCTATCAATGTAAATTAATTTTCATTTTGTTGATAATCATTAATTATTTATATTTGAGTTTGGTATTATTTCCAATGCAAAATAATTGATTATGTATCAAACAAAAATGCACTTTATAAAGCCCGAAATGAATCTTGCAGATTTATTTTTTGAGAACCCAAATTTGCTTCTAATGATGGAGCATTTAAATTTGAGCTATGTTTTTAATGATATAACTGTTCAAAATATTTGTGATGACAACAATATTAATCTTCAGCTTTTTATTACATTTGCAAATCTTTATAATGGTTTTCATAGTATCAACATCAAGAATTTTAGTGATAATGATATTGAGCCGATTATTAAATTTCTCAGAAATAGTCATAATTATTATAAATCAGAAAAATATCCAGAAGTTAGAAATTTGATTGAGCAATTAATTAAGCTGAATGATTCTAAAGAAGTTAAGTTGATTGAGAGATTTTTTGACGAATATTTCGAGGAAGTGATTGAGCATTTCAACTATGAAGATAAAACTGCTTTTCCATACTTTATTTCATTAGCAAACAAAAAGCGTCAATCAATCGAGAATTTTTCTGTTACAGTTTATAAAGACCACCACACAGATATTGAATTCAAACTTATGGAATTGAAAAGTTTGCTTTTGAGGCATATTCCGCTGAAAAACGATAATTCTGTAAGAAGAAAACTTCTGAAAATACTGTTTGAAATTGATTATGATTTATCAATTCACTCAAAAATTGAAGATGAATTACTGATTCCGCTTGTCAGAGAAACCGAATTAAAAATCGCAAATGAATGAATTATATCTAAATATCGGTATTTTTGAGCCATCAAATATTATTTTTGAAGGTTTATCGGGAATTTTACATAAGTCAAAGAATCATTATAGAATTT
>JANJUO010000083.1 GCA_024710535.1 bacterium | reverse complement strand
TTCATCTTTATATCTATTATTATAACAATAATCGTATTCATACTGCTCTCAAAATGACTCCCGTACAATTTGCAAAACTACACTCTTAATTCAGTGTTTTTGTTAAGGTAATTCGTGTCCAGTTTTTTGGGAGCTTGACAGTAATAATTTCCATTATCTTGATATTCAAAACAAACAATCTCTAATTCTTTATATAAATATCAAGGAATTCAGACTATCATAGGTAATTTTGGATTGCAAAATAAACTTAATTCCTTTTGGTCATTTGAGTTTATATTTCATAAATCAATATTTTGCATTTCAACTACTCCTCAATTTTCTTTTCTAAAATATATATATCATCTTAAATCTTTAATATTTATATTACTATCATTTGTGTATTTTAAAATTCAGCTTTTGGGAGAATATCTTGTTGCTCTAATATCATTAATATTATTACTTTCTGAATAATTTATGGTTTTATTATCTATATTTATATTACTTCCTGATAGGGCTTTATTTATGATTATATTATTATTTCATTTTTGAGAATTAGTTGTGATTTTATCACCATTACTTGAATTTATTTGTAATAAAAATCATATAATTCAAACAATTGCTGATACAATACCCAAAATGATATACCAATTTTTTTTAGGAATACCTTGTAAATTCATAACTTTCATATTTTAAAAAATTAAAATTAACTATTATATGATTTCAAATTTCAATTTTTCAATTTCTTTTTGTAATTTTAGCTTATGTTTAAGAGATTGATTCATATAAAATGAACTGAATTCAAAATCATTCTTACGAATATCATCTGTTATAGCTCAACGAAAATCTAAATATTTTTCAGAAAAATTATCTAAATTTGTTTTCTCAAAATATTTTTTACAATTATCTAAGATAATTTCATACTGATTTCATAAAATCTTAATATAAACATCAGTAATATTATCAATTTTTTCAGATTTTGGTAAATCTAAATCACTATTATCAATGTATTTTATCAAGTTTTCTAAATCATTTAAAAAAGTATTTATTTCAAATAACAATAATTCTTTAGAAGATTTTTTCTTTTCAATTATTTTTCATATAGATAATGGGATTATTGTTGATACAATAATTGCAATAAAGACATTAACAAAATCTGATATAGACAATTCTAATTTGATTTTTATATCAGAATATAATAAAATTACCACAAATATATTAAATAGTAATAATCAAAAGATTAATCATACGATAATATTTTCTAAATAACAATTTTTATTCATATTTTTCAGCTAATTTTTTAATAATTCCTTCTAATGATGAGTCATCATTACTAATAATTAACAATTTTTCCCATATTTTTTCTTTTCAATAATTTTTATATAATCTTCAAAAAGATTCAGATAGAAATGAAGATGGAGCTCATAAAGTTCCGTCAAAATTTATCTCTAATTTTTTAGTTTCTTCTAGGGCTTTTTTATATTTCCCTTCTAAAATTGTATTATAAAAATCTTCTCAAGAATAATCTCAATCTGAAATATATCTAGCTCATGGTGTTTTTGTATATTCATTAGCAATATCTAATACTATTTTTTCCATATTATGTTTATTAAGTTATATTTCTAAGTAATAAAAAGTTCATTTAAAATCATTATTTAATTTAGTATAATTATCTTCCTTTAAATCAGCTTTTATATGATTTGTTATAACTAAAAATTGTTTTACAGATTCTATTTTTGAAAATCTATATATATCTTTAAGTCAATTTCATCTCTTTTTTTCTTTTGTTACTGTATCATCTTTCCACTCTCATTTAAATAATTGTTTTAATTTATTTACATTATAGTCTTTTATATAATTTGTAAAATTCTCAATTTTTGTGTTTAAACTTCAAAATATTCAAATTCACAAATCTAAAAAACAAATTTCTTTAGTTCATTTTTCCTTATTGTCATAATAAAATATCCACCAATTAAATGATTCTCAAGCATGCTCTTTTGTATTTTGCATACACTCTATAATAATATCATATAATTTTCTTCTATCTTTTTTACTTAAGTGAATAAATTCTGCACAAATATTTCAAGCTATTTCTGGTATTACTTGTTTTTCGCTTATATTGTTTATAGCTTTTCATTGTATAAAATCTCTAGGAGGTTTTACTTTACTATTAACGAAAGAATAAAAGTTAGATTTAATAAATAATTTTTTAAGTTCAGCGTTATTAGGAGCATTTCAAGAAATTAAGCTTTTACAATATTTTTTATCCTTAATATATGATAATAAAATTGATATCGCATCAAAAGTTAATTCTTCTATATCTAATAAATCAAATTCAATAGGTTCTTTTTTTCTTGTAAATTTCAAATACCCTTTAAAATAATCAATAATTTCATCTGTATTTTTTATAAATGAAAAATTTTTAGGAGCTTTTATTTTCTTTTTTGGTATTTTTAATTTCCTTGATTTAATATTTTTTTCATTTTTGTTAGAAAATTTCTTCATTTTCCTTTTTTTCTTCCTTTTTAATTCATGCTTCCATTTTGATATTGCAATATGAATAAGCTCTTTTTTTAATAATTTAATTTTTCTCATTAAATATAATTACTGATATTTAACTTTTTATATAAAAAGTTATTTTATTTCTTTTAGGATTTTAATCGTTTTTATATTTTTTTCAAATATTAAAGAAATAAAAAAACTCACTAAAGTTTTACCTCTAGTGAGTTTTTTAAATTTTGCTTTGTTTAAACCGATTTTCTTATCTCAAATTCAAGATAGGTAAAAATTTTTAACGGTCTATTATTAATGGTGGGTCAGGCGGGATTCGAACCCGCGACCTTCGCCTTAAAAGGGCGCTGCTCTACCGGCTGAGCTACTAACCCATAAGTTAACAAAGCCCAAGCATTTTATTAAAAAATTAAAATATTGCAAATTTTTTTTTGAC
>JANJUO010000049.1 GCA_024710535.1 bacterium | reverse complement strand
GGTTTTGCAAGTGTCGAAAAGGCACACATCGCAAATATGTCCGCCACCAAATGTGGAGCAGTGATTTGTATGATATTACCTTTTTCAAATTCTTCTTTCAATTGTTTTTCAAGATTAGAAAAATTGAAATTCAATTTTTCTGTTATGAATTTTGTTATGAAATTTGGTTCTTGATTCAATTGATTTATAATAAACAATGGTATAAATGGTTTGCTGGAAATCAAATCCATATATTTGTCAATGAAAGTAACAATTTTTTCGTGCAATGGCAAATCTGAATTCAATACTTGAATAAAAATTGGCTGGTTTACAGATATAGCATTTTTGAATATTTCACCAAATAGTTTATCTTTGGTTCTGAAATAATAATGCAAAAGAGCTTTATTAATTCCTGCTTTTTCTGCTATCTCTTGCATACGTGCACCGCCAAGCCCTTTTTGTTGGAAAATTTCTTCCGCGGCACTAAAAATTTTTTCTTCTGTATTTTGCTCTATTTTTTCCATTTTCAATTTAATCTTTAGGTTTAAACAAAAGATTTAACCAAATAGTTAAACCAACAATTCAAAATTATGAAATTCTTCTTGTATGTGCAAGAACTATTTTTGCTAAGTTTAAAAAAACTGAAATTTTTAAAATAATTGTTAGAATTCCCCAAAAAAGCGATTAAGTTTCTTATTCAAATCTTCAAATAATTTTTTTCATAGCTTATGTTTTATTTCTGCTGGGCAGTTCAACTAATAATTGATATTTCAATATGTTAGAGTAAGTAAATCTAAATGGATAATCAATTTTTTATGAATAATCTAATAAAAAAATATATTTATGTCAATACATTAAAATAATTGAAAAATTTTCTTAATTTACTTTTTGATCAATTGCTGATTTTTTTCTAAATGTACAATCATAAATTTTTTTTTAAAAATAAAACAATCAAAATTTCGTTTAAATTTTATTATTTTGATTTTTTTTAAAATTTTTTGGAGAAAATATGAGTTTATTAGTAGGAAAAACTGCACCATCATTTGCAGGAACAGCATTAGTTGGCGGAAATGCAGATTTGCTTAGCCCTGATAATGCTTTCACAACAATTTCAAACGAAGAATACAAAGGCAAATGGGTAGTTTTATTCTTTTATCCCCTTGATTTTACATTTGTTTGCCCAACTGAAATTCAAGAATTTGGCAAACATTACGAAGAATTCAAAGCATTAAATACTGAAGTAATTGCGGCATCAACAGATAGCCATTTTTCACATCTTGCTTGGAGAAGCTCGCATCCCGGCTTGAAAAACTTACCTTATCCAATGCTCGCTGATTTTACAAGAACTGTAGCAAAAAATTATGAAGTATTGAAAGAAGAAACAGGCTATGCTTTACGCGGTTTGTACATTATCAATCCAGATGGCGAATTGGTTTATTCTGTAATTCATCCAGAAGCAGTTGGTAGAAACGCAAAAGAAATCTTAAGAGTATTGCAAGCTTTGCAATCAGGCAAATTAACTCCTTGCGATTGGGAAGTTGGACAAGATACATTGAACTAATTTTTGTAAGTATAAAAAAAACTCTTCAAATGTTTTTGAAGAGTTTTTTTATTTTTAGACAGAATCAACCAATTCAACTTTGTCAAAATTCACTTTCAACAAAAATTTGTCATTTTGAACCAAGTGAAGAATCCGGTTTTTTTTACGGATCATTATTTCTAGATTTCTCACCTTTGGTTTCGAAATGACATTGAAGTAGAAATTCGTCATATCGAGCAAAGCGAGATATCCATAAATCCTGTTTCGTCAGTTGTTACAACTGACAACCAGTAATGTGTCGATTGTAACAACCGACAGAACAAAAATTTAAAATTGCACAAATCCAATTTTTTTATAAACTTTCCTTAATGTTTTGAATGCAGCTCCTCTTGCTGAATCTGCACCTTGCTGAAGAATTTTTGTTAAATGCTCTTTATCTTTCATTAATTTTTCGAATTCTGTGCGAATTGGCTTAACATATTCTGCTACTGCGTCAGCCACTGCCGGCTTGAATTCAGCATAACCTTTTCCTTCGAATTCAAGCTCGATATCCGAGATTGATTTATTTGTCGCAATATGATAAAGTTCCATCAAATTCGAAACACCGGGCTTGTCATCACTAAATTTAACTTCCGAACCCGAATCCGTAACTGCACGCTTTATTTTATTTTTGATTACATCATCACTATCAGAAAGAAAAATTGTTGAATTTTGATTGGCATCAGATTTCGACATTTTTTTTGTTGGTTCTTGCAAACTCATTACTCTTGCTCCAACTTTGGCTATGTATGGCTCTGGCACTTTGAATGTATCAGAATAAAGATGATTGAATCGTTGTGCAAGATTGCGAGTAAGCTCCAAATGTTGCTTCTGATCTTCTCCAACTGGCACCAAATCTGCCTGATAAAGTAAAATATCTGCCGCCATCAAAACTGGATAATCAAAAAGCCCAACGTTGATATTCTCTGCATGAACTTGAGATTTATCCTTGAATTGAGTCATTCTGGAGCACTCTCCAAATCCTGTATAAGTATTGAGCACCCAAGTAAGTTGGGCATGCTCAGGAACATGAGATTGAATAAATAATTTACTCATATTTATGTCAATTCCGGAGGCAATATAGATTGCGGCGGTTTCCAATGTTCGCTTTCTTAGTTCAGCCGGCTGTTGACGAACAGTAATAGCATGCATATCAGCAATCATAAAATAGCAATCGTAACTATTTTGCAATTTTACCCAATTAGAAATTGCTCCGCATAAATGACCAAGCGTAAGCATACCGGACGGAGTAATTCCACTTAAAATTATCGGTTTTTTTTGTTCTGAATTTTCCATTTTTTATAATCTATGAATTTAAAAAAACAAAAATATCAAAATATTGGGAGAATTT
>JANJUO010000023.1 GCA_024710535.1 bacterium | reverse complement strand
GCTTCAATTTTTTCTTCCTCAACATATGTGGAGGCATTTTTATCGAAAGTCAATACGAATGTTTTTTCAAACATTGCTTTCATACGTTCTTCGATTTGTTTTTGCATTTCAGGCGTAATTTCTCTATTTCCTCTGAAATTTGAAGTCATGTCTGAAGTACTTGTTTTAGATTCGTAAACTGCCATTCCTTGGAAATTCTGTGCATTTATAAATCCAGAAACCATCAAAATTGAAACAAAAAATATTTTTTTCATGATTAAAGTTTATTTGAGTTAACTACAAGACTACTATCGAGCTAATTTGTTACACAATTTAACTGCATTTTTTCTGTTAAAGTAGTATCTTAGACCCTGATTTTCATAATTCGTTTAACAATGACGGCAAAAAAAATACTATTTATACTAATTATAAATTTCTTGTGCTTTTCTTTACAGAGTCAAGAAGTTATTCCGGCTGTTAAACAAAGTGACACGCAATTAACATGCGATATTTTTTTGGGATTTGACAATCAAAAAAGCATTTACAGTTTAAAAAACAATATTCTTACAAAAAACAGTAACGGCATAACGTACCAATACAACAATCTAAGTTTAGGAAAAATTACTAATGTCGATTTTCAAAATCCACTACAAATTGTGATTTTTTATAAAAATTTCAACACGGTTGTATTATTAGATAATCAGTTGAACGAAATCAAGAAGATTGACTTCAATTTACAATCAACTCCGGTTACAATAGAAGCGGTGGCTTTGTCTTCTCAAAATCAGATTTGGATTTACGACAGTATTTCGTCAAAAATTGGATTATACAATGTAAACACAGATACTTTTAAGTGGATTTCTACTATGCTTGAAAATCCAATTTTGTATTACGAATCCGATTATACGCACTTTCATTGGACCGATATTAATTTGAATTTGTATCGCATTTCGATTTATGGTACCATTGAAAAATTAGGAATTCTACCAAAGTTTGATGTAATACAGTTAACAAAAAACGGTAATTCTATTTATAAAAAAGATGATGAATTATATTATTACGACTTAACTTCTAAGAGTAGCAGCAAAATAGCAATTGATGAAAAAATCATTTCAAAATTTTTCTTTAGAGATGGAATTTTGTCTATTTTTACCCAAAATGAAATTACTAATTACAAAATAATTTTACCATAATGCACATAGCAGTAGCAGGAAATATTGGAGCAGGAAAAACGACACTTACTAAGTTATTAGCCAAACATTTTAAATGGGAACCGCACTTTGAAGATGTGGTAGACAACCCGTATTTGGATGATTTTTACCATCAAATGGAACGTTGGAGTTTTAATCTTCAAATCTATTTCTTAAACAGTCGTTTTCGTCAAGTATTGCAAATTCGTGAAAGTGGTAAAAACATTATTCAAGACCGAACTATTTATGAAGATGCGCATATTTTCGCACCTAATCTTCATGCAATGGGATTAATGTCGAACAGAGATTACAACAATTACACTTCTCTCTTTGAATTGATGGAAAGTTTAGTGGGTTCGCCAGATTTATTGATTTATTTAAGAAGTTCGATTCCAAATTTAGTGAGTCAAATTCATAAAAGAGGAAGAGATTACGAAAACTCGATTTCGATTGATTATTTAAGTCGTTTGAACGAACGATACGAAGCTTGGATTCAAACCTACAACAAAGGAAAATTAGTAATCATTGATGTTGACAATATTGATTTTGTAAACAATCCAGAAGATTTAGGAATGATCATCAATAGAATTGATGCCGAATTAAACGGATTATTTTAGATATACAAAACGCCTCAATTGAGGCGTTTTTTTTATTTCATAGTATCAAACAACGATTTCACTTTTATCTCTTTTGCAGCTTTGGATAATTTGATAATTCGCTTTTCATTCGGAAGCAAATCAAAATAATTATCTTCAAAAAACACTTCATTTTCCGAAGATAGAAAAACATCTTTAGCTAAAACATCCGAAGAAATTTCAATAGTTAATTCGTCAATAGTTCTGATTTGAATATTTGGTTTTGATAATTTCAAATTTTTTGGTTTTTCGAAAAAGAAACTAGATTCCCAATGATTATCGCCTGAAATAAATTCCATTTTTAAATAAGAATTTTGCGTGTCAATTTCCTTTAAAGAAGGAAAAGGCAATAAAATAGCTGACACATTTGAACTAGCATCTGATTTACAATACGAACTTCTTTGCCATAAAAGTTGACCTTTAAAATTTCTGATTTCAGCTTTTAATTCTCCTGCATAATTTTGAATCCCATCATTAATTACAAAAAACTTATAAATTCCACTATCCGTTACCTCAGCTGACAAAAGTACGTTCTCAAAACTTCGCTTCGCTTGATAATGAAACGCTTTCCAATTTCCATAATAATCCTACGAACTCCAAGACGTAACGGGCCAACAATCATTGAATTGCCAATATAACGTTCCCATACAATAGAATTTGGCTCTTCGATGGGCTTCAATTGCGGTTTTCATGCCGCGAGCTTGCAACAATTGG
>JANJUO010000537.1 GCA_024710535.1 bacterium | reverse complement strand
ATTTCTATTAAGCTTTTTAGTAATTTATTTTTTTGCATCGAGTATTTTTCTTAATCTATTTTTTTCAATTATTTGATCACGTTTTTCTAAAACTAATCTATATTTTAATCTTTTTTCCAAATCACCCAAAACAGAATATGCTTCGTTAATCAATGTAAATTTCATCAAAGATACCTCATTGAAGATATTAATATCCGGATGATATTTACGAGCTAAATTATAATATGCCTTTTTGATCTCTGCTTGTGATGCAGTTCGTTTCACATTTAGCACTTTATAATAATCAACGAATTTTTTTCTCATAATTATACTGATTAGAAAAAGATGGTATAGACGTAACAGTTTTCTTTTAATATTTATTTGACAATCATAAATTATTATTTATCCACATTTACACTTTGTATTTTTTTATTTCAATTATTTTACATCAATTCAGCAATTTGATTTTAAGAGCATTTTCAAGGCATCCAAACAAAATGTATTCTAATGGCATATTCTCTTAATACAATCAATTTATGAAGCTCGTTTTTTGCTTCTTTTATAGATGCAAACATTATACATAGTATATTATTTTAGAAAAATATGAAATCAATTGCCATAATAAATACGAAATATCCATAAATTTTCTTAACTGTTTTTGTTGGTAATCCTAAGGATATTTTTGCCCCAAAGATTGATCCGATTATAATTCCAAGAGCTACCATACCTGCATAAATAAAATTCAAATTTCCTGCATTATAATATACAAATATTCCAGGTAAACCAACCGGAAGTAAAAGCGAAGCCAAAGAAGTTCCGATTGCCATCTTTGGATGAAAATTCATAACAGTCAGCAAAAATGGAACGATTATCAGTCCCCCGCCAATTCCAAACATTCCCGACATTATACCTGCAATAATTCCAAATAAATAAATTAAGAAAATATTAACATTTCTAATTTCATATTCATCATCTTTTTTTTCCAAAATATTACTTTTCTTTTCTTTTTTGAATTTATTTATAATAGAAGTAAAATCAATAAATTTAATTGTCACATATAATAGAAAAAAGCCATAAGCCATTCTTAAATAATTTGGAGATAATAAATGAGCAATTTCTGCTCCTCCAAAAACACCGGTTAGCATTCCTAAAGAAATTATAGCGGCAGTTTTTATATTTACAAAACCAGAACTATGATATTGTTTCACTGCAAATATTCCAACCGGTAAAAGAAGTGCCGCTAATGATGTGCCATTTGCCATTATCAATGGAAAATTCATAATATAAACAAGCGAAGGAACAATTACCACTCCCCCACCAATTCCAAAAAGTCCGGCAACTATTCCAGCAATAATTCCAATAAACAATAGTATTAAATATTCCAAAATTTAGGATGCCTTATAATAGTTTATAAATCTATCAACATTAGATTTATTTAGTAATAATTTCAATAATTCATCAAATAGTGAATTTTCATCAGCAGTAAATCTTGAAAATATAGGGCTATCAACATCGTAAACACCAATAATTTTGTCTTTATATACAATTGGAATAGTTATTTCTGAATTAGATGCTGAATCACAAGCAATGTGACCCTCGAAATTGTGGACGTTGTCCACTATTAAAGTTTTCTTCCATTCAACACATTTTCCGCAAACACCTTTGCCAACTTCAATTCTAACGCAAGCAGTTTTTCCTTGAAATGTACTCAATACCAATTCGCCATCTTTCATCATATAGAATCCTACCCAATTTAGATTAGGTAAATTATGATAAATCAATGCATTCAGATTTGCGGCATTTGTTAGAAAGTCCTTCTCATCTCTAATTAATTCTGAATATTGATTTATTAATTCCAAATAAAACTTGTTTTCCATAATTACCTGCTTTCATTAACAATTTTTATTCCTGAACTTGTGCCAATTCTATCTGCTCCTGCATTTATTAACTCCATTGCAAAATCAAAAGAACGAACACCTCCTGATGCTTTAATTTTAACATCAGCACTGCAATATTTTCTGAACAAGGCAATATCTTGAACAGTGGCACCAGAAGTGGAGAAACCAGTAGAAGTTTTAATAAAATCAGCGCCTGCTTTATTTACTAATTCGCAAATTTTAATTTTCTCTTCTTCGTCAAGCAAACAAGTTTCAACAATAACTTTAACAATTGCATTATTCAAATGCGAAAATTGTGTAATTGCTTCAATATCTTCAAGCACTAATTTATAATCTTTATTTTTTAGAGCGGCAATATTTATAACCATATCGAGCTCAGTGGCTCCATCTTCAATTGCTGACTCTGCTTCTGCAATTTTTGTTGAAGTGTGCGTTGCACCGAGTGGAAATCCAATAACAGTGCATACCTTCACATCAGTACCGTCCAACAAATTTCTACAATAGGCTACATAATGTGGCAATACGCAAACAGATGCAAAATTAAACTCAATTGCTTCTTTGCATAATTTATAAATATCGGCACTTGTTTTGTCCGGATTCAAAATTGTATGGTCTATGTATGATGCTATATTAATATTTTTATTCATAAATTAATTTTAATGATATTTTTAAAATACAAAAATATTGATTTTTTTGTAGAAATTTTAGTAATTTTGCTTTTTGTTTAATAAATTATTGATTTTTATGATAAAGCACATTGTAATGTGGAAATTAAAAGATGATTTCAATGGCAGAACAAAGCATGATATTTCCATTTTTCTCAAAGAATTGCTTGAAAATTTGAAAAAAGATATTCCACAAATTAGAAATATTGAAGTCAGAGAAAATATTCCAAGTCATATATCTGACAATGATTTAATTTTGATTTCCGATTTTGATAGTTTTTCAGATTTGGAGGCATATATAATTCATCCTGCTCATCAGGCGGTTGTCCCAACTGTAAAAGAAAATGTTTTAAGCCGAAATTGTTTAGACTATGAGTATTGATTGAT
>JANJUO010000606.1 GCA_024710535.1 bacterium | reverse complement strand
GACATAGATGCAATTATTTGCGGAAGGGGCGGCTATGGAATTATGAGAATTTTAAACAAAATTGACTATAATGCCTTAATTTCAAAACCTAAGATAATTCTTGGATTTAGCGATATAACAGCTCTTTTGATTGCCATAAATAAATATACAAAATTAGTTACATACCATGGACCGGTTGCTTCATCTTCATTCGACCAAATTCAATCAGCAAATCTAAGAAGAGCATTATTTTTGGATAATGAAAATAAATTAGTTTATAATGAGCCAAATGCCATCACATTTGTGGGTGGAATTGCAAGAGGAAAATTGACTGGTGGTAACTTATCACTTATAACCTCTACTTTAGGCACAGAATTTGAAATAGATACAACAGATTCGATTTTATTTTTTGAAGATGTTGCCGTTCATTCATATCAAATTGATAGAATGCTCACTCAACTGGTTTTGGCAAACAAACTTCAGAAATGTAAAGGCATTATTATTGGAGAATTCAAAAATTTAAATCAGAGAAAGCCATTCTATCCAAATAAAGGATATGCTTTAAGCGAAGTTTTTTCTCAAATACTAAAACCATTAAATATACCAATTTTAATTGGATTGAATTTTGGTCACCTAAGAACAGATCTGACTCTTCCTATCGGTATTGAAGTGATTTTGGACGCCGATAAGAAATCAATTACTGCTGTTGAAAACACAGTAGTTTAGAAATTAAAAGGAATAAATGAAAAGTATAGCAAAAAAAATTGGATTATATTTGATTGGTGTAATTACTTTAATAATATTGATTTATATCGGATTTATTCTGATTAATGGTGGCTTTACAAAAAATTTTTCACTTAATATTTTGGATAATTACAATAACGAAACTTTATTTTTTGCACATCGTGGAATTGGAAATTATTATCCTGAAAATAGCATAGAATCGTTTAGAATGGCAGATAGTTTGGGATTTGAAGCAATCGAACTCGATATCTCAATCACAATGGATAAGCAAATTATTGTTTTTCATGATGAAGATACAGAGCGACTTTTGGGCATAAAATCGAAAATTGGGAAATTAAATTCTAAAGAATTAGCCAAACAAAATTATATTTTTCAAAACAAAGTTTCTTCATCGAAAGTGATTAAATTGGAAGAACTATTTAGGGAATTTGGCAATAGGTTTATTTATTATCTTGATTTCAAAATTGAAGATTATGAAATTATTAAGAAAGTTGTTGATTTAGTGAAAAAATACAATATTAATCATAAAACAATTTTTGCTTCTGCGGATTTTTTGTTAATTTCTCGAATTGAAAATAATTTTCCAGAAATCAATACAGCACTCGAAGGATTCAATTCGGGAAAAGAATTTTTCTATTATCTAATTCCTGCTGATTTCAAACCAGATTATTATTCTTCATTTCTTAAAAATACAGATGAGAGCCATATTTCTTGGTTAAGAAAGCAAAATTTATTAAATCGAAGAATTGTCTATGGAGTGGATTCATCGAATTATCAAACTGCAGAAAAATTAGGAATAAAAAATCTTATTATTGATTTTGATTCAAATTATATCAATTATTTTAAGAATTTGAAATAACATAAAATTGATTTTTCAAAAAAATATTGTAATTTTGCAATATGTAGAATTTAAAAGGGACTGAGAAATGAAGATTGGAGTTCTTGGTGCAGGCGGATGGGGCTCGGCACTTGCAGATTTATTATTGGATAATGAACACGAAGTAATTTTATGGAGTCATGAACAAAATGTTGTAGATGAGATAAATAGCGAGAAATCAAATAATTCCTATTTAGCAGGAAAAGTTTTTAACAGTAATATTATTGCGACAAATGATTCGGGGGATTTGAAAAATTGTGAATTAATTTTGAATACAATTCCTTCGCAATACATTAGAAGTGCAATCAAAAATTTCAATATACCAATCAAAGATAAATATATTGTTAATGGCTCAAAAGGTATCGAAAGAAATACATTGATGAGGGTTTCCGAAATTATGATTGATGTTGCAGATATAAATCCCGAGAACTACGCTATTCTTTCAGGACCGAGTCACGCAGAGGAAGTATCAAAGAGAATGCCTACCACTGTGGTTTCTGCCAGCGAAAATTCGATGTTTGTTAAAGATATACAGCAAGTTTTTAGCAATCAAAAATTTAGAGTCTATGCTTCTGATGATGTGATTGGCTGTGAAATAGGAGGTTCTTTGAAAAATGTTATCGCAATTGCTGCTGGTATTATAGATGGTTTGGGGCTTGGAGATAACACGAAAGCGGCATTAATAACACGTGGACTTGCCGAAATTTCGAGAATGGGCGTTGCTCTTGGCGCAAATGCGATGACATTTTCGGGATTATCGGGCTTGGGCGATTTGATTGTAACCTGCAATAGTATGCACAGCAGAAACAGAAGAGTAGGCGAGCAGATAGGAAAAGGTAGAAAATTGCAAGAAATTATTTCCGATATGAAAATGGTTGCCGAAGGAGTTCATACAACAGAATCATCTTATCAATTGGGTGATTTGCATAAAGTTGAAATGCCAATAACAAACCAAATGTACAAAATACTGTTTGAAGATCTATCTGCACAAACAGCAATACAAGAGTTAATGACACGAACATCCAAAAGGGAGTGGTGGTGGTAAATTTTTTTTTGCTATTTTAATATAAATTCATATATTTGTAGTTCGTGTGAAAACATATTCTAAATTTGTTGAGATTGAAATTTATTTATTTAAAATTTAAATTTAGCGGTAAGTAATGAATTATACAGGACCAAAAGTAAAGTTATCAAGAAAACTTGGTATTCACTTGACTCCGA
>JANJUO010000499.1 GCA_024710535.1 bacterium | reverse complement strand
CATTTGAAGTTGCGGCATATAGTATGCTTGTATTATTTGGGTCCATAACTATTTTTCTAATTGTTCTATTATTGGCAGTAGTCCAATTCAAACCAGTAGTATTCCATGTATCTCCACCATTTGTAGATTTTAGAATTCCCACTGAATAAGTATCAGCAACATCTCCATCTCCGGTAGCGATATACATAATATCAGAATTTGTTGGATGAATAACAATAGAAGATACACCCAAACTACCAAATCCATCTAATCTGGATTCCCAACTTGCACCGTCATCCTCTGATATCCATAAACCACCGCCCGGAGAACCAATCCATATTGTTTTATTTGTAGTTCCATTATATCCCGGATCTTCTTCCACCCAATTAATTCTGCCCAAACCGGCATAACCGCCATCAGAATTGAAAGGACCAAGATTTGTCCAATCATTTACACCCTGCTTTTTTTCTCCATTATCTTTTCTGGCTTTCCACTTTTTTGCTTCTTGTAAAAGATGACCCGCCGGTGGAAATTCTCCGCTTGGAGTAACTCTCTGCTCCCAAAACCATTCCCATCTTTTAAAAGCCTTCCAGCCACCCATTTCATTTTTTGGGGTGTGATGACCTATATTTTTGGGACCCCAATATTCATTGAAATTCTGCTGTATTTTGTAAAAATTCACCGTTGATTCATCCGAATCCCAAGCAATAAAATTTTGGGCTATTAAGAATGAATTAGTGAGTAAAACAAAAAATATAATCAAGAATATATTTTTTTTCATTGAAATTCTCCAAGTTATAAAATACTAAATTATATAAACAATATTTTTTTTTAAATATTGTAAAAAGTTTTTTTATACATTATTTATATTAGAATATACAATAATTAATAAATAAGCCAGATACTTATGCTAAATTAAATCTTTCTTATTGGACATTCTAAATACAATTAATTAATTAAAAATTTTCCAAAATAATAATTCTTTCCATGCTCGGCTATTAATGTATATAAGCCATAATTGAATGTTTTTATATTATATTCATTTCTGAACGAACTCTTATCAAATTTCTTAAAATTCTCACTAATCAATACATTTCCCAAAACATCAATAATTTTAATATTCAAATCATCATTACTAACTTTTTTAATTTCAAATTCGCAATTAACTATTTTTTTCTCTGAATTTGCTAATAATCTAATAATTTCTGCTTTTTTATTATTGATTTTATCTGTATCACTTGCCAAATCAGTATATTTCAATGGTAATTTTCTAACTCTTACACCTGTTGCATTGTAAATAGCGTTGCAAAGTGCAGGAGAAACAGATGGAAAGCCCAATTCTCCAATTCCTGAAGGAGATTCGGCACTTGTTACAATATGAACCTCAATTTTCGGAGATTCTTTCATTTTAATCCATTCAAAATCATGAAAACCAGATTGCTCAATTTTTCCATTTTTGATTGTAATTTCGGACTTGATTGCTGTTGAAAGTGCATCTATTGCCGTTCCCATAAATTGTGCTTCGATATTTCCGGGATTGATTGCAATTCCGCAATCCAATGCCGCCACAATTCTCTCAACTTTCAATACACCAAATTTATCAATCGAAACCTCAACAACATGAGCGGCATATCCGCCATATTCATTGAATGTTGCCACTCCTCTTCCGTAATTTTTTGGAAGCGGCTTCTTCCAATCTGATTTTTCAGCAAGCAACTTCAGCACACCTTTCATTCGCTTATCAGTTGTCATTTCAATCCTATAATCCAAAGGATCAACATTTGCTAGAACGGCAAGCTCATCTATCATACACTCGTTAACGAATACATTCTGTGTATTATTAACTGCTCGCCAAGAGCCGGTTGGAATAGAAAAAGACAAAGCTTCTTCAAGATTTTGCATATTAGGTATTTCGTATTTAGGATTTGTTGCTTTAACAGTTCCTTGAGAGGCAACTTTATGAATCCAATTGTTGATTTTTCCTAGATTATCTATTCCAGCCTTCACACAATGAACACTAAGCGGTCTATAATAATCATTTTTTATATCATCAGATTTTGTGTAAGTTAACTTAATTGGCAAGCCGGACAATTTGGAAATTTTTGCGGCGATTCCCACAAAATCATTTCTATGACCACGACCAAAACCACCACCAGAAAGCAATACATTAACTGTTATATCTTTTTCATCTATTTCAAGTGCTTTTGCAACAGTAGTTCTTGCTGTTTGTGGATTTTGGGTAACTGTCCAAACTTCACATTTGCCATCTTTGAAATTTGCAAAAGAATTAACCGGCTCCATCGGTGTATGTGCAAGCAAAGGAACTTCATAAACCGATTGAATTTGTCTGTGTGTATTTTCTGGCAAATCAGGCATTGAGCCAATTTTTGCTCTTAATTCTTCAGATATAATTTTACTGTTTTTATTGGCAATTGGACCCGAATTCCAATTCACTTTAATAGCATCTGCACATTTCATTGCCAAATATGTACTCTCAGCAACAACTGCCACTCCTTCGGAAATTGTATAAGTTCCTATAAATCCTTTTAACTTTCTTGCATCAGAATCATCGAATGTGTTAAGCGTTCCTCCAACTTCTTCCGGACGAATCACAACAGCGTATTTCATTCCATCAAATTTGAAGTCAGAGCCGTAAATTGCTTTTCCAGTTACAACTTCAGGATTATCAATATGCCATTTTGTTTTTCCAATAATTTTAAATTCAGATGGCTCTTTTAATTTTATACTTTCAGCAGGTGGTATTGGTAAAGTTGATACTTTATCAATCAACTCGCCATAAGTG
>JANJUO010000497.1 GCA_024710535.1 bacterium | reverse complement strand
ACATTTACAATGACAGAAACTACCGAAATATTATTAGTGAAGTATGCAACTACAGTTTTGATGTTGTCTATAAAAATTGCTTCTCCAATTCTTGTGGCAATGTTTTGTACGAATTTAGGATTGGCATTGTTGGCAAGAATTGCTCCTCAAACCAATATTTTTATTCTGAGTTTCCAATTCAAAATTTCAATTGGATTAACCGTTTTACTTTTTTCGACACCATTATTTGTTTATATTTTAAAATGGACTCTGGGCTTGATTCAAACTCAATCTTTGCAAATAATAATGAGTATGAATCCTGCAAATGTACCTTAATTAATACAATAATTAGTCGGACAAGAATGTCTGACCTAATTATTAAATATGATATTAGTAGCACTGGCATTCTTGTCTGTTAAAAAATATGTTTATAATCCAAGCGGCTGAAGCCACTTGTTACTTGCTGAATCTGCAACACGTGGCTTTAGACACGTGAAAGATTAATAGATTTAACATCAAAAGACTGTTAAATGGGAGATAAATGGCTGAGAATCAAGATGGAATGGAGAAAACGGAACAAGCGACCCCCAAGCGTCTAACGGACGCTCAACAGAAAGGTCAGGTTTCGAAAAGTACGGATGTAACCACTGCCGCATTATTGCTGTTTGGTGGTATGTCTGTATTTATGTTTGGTCCAAGCACATTAGGAAATGTTCAGGGATTGATGAAAACCATGCTCCAGAACTCAGCAACAATGGAATTAACCGAAGCTAATGTAATTCGTTATACCGGAGAAATGTTTATTTTTCTTGCACAAGTTCTTCTTCCTGTTATTGGACTAATATTTATTATTGGATTTCTTGGAGATGCCTCGCAAATTGGTGTAAAATGGGCTACAAAAAAATTCACAGAAGGATTGAGATGGAAACAAATTTTCAATCCATTTTCCGGCTTAAAAAAAGTTTTCGCCTCAAAAAATGCCATAATCGAATTAATCAAAAATATAATGAAAGTTGTGATTTTGGGAACAGTTATCTACTTTGTTCTTGACAAAAGGAAAGAAGAGGTTATTGGACTCCTTGAACGACCTTTTATCGAAATCGGTACATATATGGTTGATGTTGGTTTTGAATTGGTTTGGAAAGTTGCTCTTGCATATATAATAATTGCACTCGCTGATTTTTATTATCAGAGATGGAATTTTAGCAATGATATGAAAATGACAAAGAGGGAAGTGAAAGATGAATCGAAGCAGGCGGAAGGCGATCCATTAATCAAGTCGCGATTGAGACAATTAATGCGCGGCAGACTACGCCGATTGATGATGAAAAATGTGAAATCCGCAGATGTTGTTATCACAAACCCAACCCACTTTGCGGTTGCTTTGGTTTATAAACAAGGTGAAATGGGTGCTCCAAAAGTGGTGGCAAAAGGAGCAGACCACATGGCATTTAAAATTAGGGAAATCGCCACCGAAAATAATATTCCAATCGTTGAAGATCCACCTCTGGCACGCGCACTTTATGCAAATGTAGATTTCGAGCAAGAAGTTCCCGAAAATCTTTTCAAAGCAGTAGCCCAAGTGCTCGCTTATGTTTATTCATTAAAAGATAGAAAAAACTAAGTTCTAAGGTTAATTAATTAGAATTATTGTAACTTCTCAGCCGAATCAAAAATCTATCAATTTGAGTATTTGATAATTAACAAAATTAAGAGTAATGGACAAAATTCATATTAAAATAATGCCAAGTCTTATCCTGCTAAAAATACAATTTACCCAAAAATAAGAGCGAAATTGGTTATTTATAACCAGATTTGTTTCACTGGCAGTCCGATTTGATTCACTGGCAGTCCGATTTGTTTCACTGGCAGTCCGATTTGTTTCACTGGCAGTTCGATTTATTTAACTGGCAATACGATTTGCTCCACTGGTAGTCCGATATATTCCACTGGCAGTTCGATTCTTGCATTTGAATGATCATTTTAAAAAAATTTATTATCAAATTAGAAAAAATTAATAATATTTATGAAAAAATTATAAAAATTAAAATCAAGAAGATTAAATGAATATTATAAATTTGTGTTAAATGAATTAATCGTAAAGTCATATTAATAAATTTTAAATTAAATTACAAAAATCCTTTTTTCAATATTATTAATCTTATTAAATTTTGAATTAATCTAATTGTCAATTATTGAAAAATGTTATTCAATTATAAAATTCTATTATTAAAATTACCAAACATTTAAGAATTTATATGGAAATTTATCATTTATAGGTCTGATTAAATTGTAAGTAGGATGAATTTTATATCCATTTAATTCAAATTATCAAATGAATGCGAGAAAATTACAAAAAAACATACAAATTTTAAGATATTTTATTTAATTTTGTTTTTTAAAATTTATAATAATTCTTTGAATTGAAATGAATAGAAGAAATTTTGCTTTATCGCTTGGTGCAGTTGGACTTGCCGCAAATTTAAATATATTTGGCAAAAGTGAAAAACCAAGAATTAATGAGATAATTAAGCCAAAAATGTTGAAAGTTGGCGATGCTGTGTCTTTGATTGCCCCAGCAAGCAACACGCCTGATCCGGACGACATTCAGAAAGCATTGGAAATTTGCAATTTTTATGGTTTGGTTCCAAAAATATCGCCAACATTGACCACAACTCCGGGCTACAAGTCAAGAAGTGTGGAAGTCAGGATAGATGAACTGAATTGGGCTTTTTCAGATAAGGAAACTTCGGCTGTATGGTGCTTGCGAGGTGGTTATGGCTCCGGACAAATATTGGATAAAATTGATTATGAATTGATAAAAAAGAACCCCAAAGTCTTCATTGGCTACAGCGATATAACGGCAATGCATTTGGCAATTCATCAATTGACGGGTTTGGTAACTTTTCACGGTCCGATAACTCTATCGGCTTTCACAAATTATACCGAATCAAATTTCCGCAAAGTAATTTTCCAAAATACTCCAATTGGTAATTTATCAAATCCAACGGCAGTTTCCGGAGTGAGAAATGCTTATCCAATAAGAACAATAGTCTCTGGAAAAGCTGAAGGCAAACTTGTGGGCGGCAATCTTTCACTGATAACTTCGTTGCTCGGCACGGATTATGAAATTGATGCAAAAGATAGAATTCTTTTCATCGAAGATGTAGGGGAGGAGCCATTCCGTATCGACCGAATGCTTAATCAATTGCGATTAGCCAACAAGTTTGAAGAGTGTTCTGGAATTGTTTTTGGGCGTTGCAATGATTGCGTTTATCGAAATGCACCCAATTCCACTTGGGATACTTCGCTTGGAGAAGTGCTGGATTTGTATTTCGGGAAATTAAAAAAGCCGGTATTTTATGGATTAATGATAGGGCACACATCAGACCAATTAACACTTCCTTATGGAATAAAAGCAACAATGGATGCGGATTTAGGAACGCTTGCAATTAATGATTCTGCGGTAATATAAATGTCAAATTTTAATTAAATTAAGGAAATAAGATTGTAATGAATAAGAAAACAATTTTAATTATTGGAGTTATTACATCATTTGTTCTTGGTTTTTATATCAATACACTCCTTGCAAAACAAATAAATAAAGAAAAAACTCAATCAAATGTGAAAATTAAAAATCAAAAAGAGGGCAGTATGCAATTAGGTGCATTTTCGATGAGTCTTAGCGTTAAAGATATAAACGCATCAAAAGAATTTTATGAAAGTATTGGATTTCAGGTGTTTGCCGGAAGTCTCAAGCAAAACTATCTTATAATGAAAAATGGCAACGCTCTAATTGGCATTTTTCAAGGTATGTTCGAAGGAAATATTCTTACATTCAACCCCGGCTGGGATGAAAATGCAAAGAATTTGGACAATTTCGATGATATAAGGGAAATCCAAAAGCATATCAAATCCAAAGGAATCAAAGTCTATCCTGAAGCAGACGAAACTACTCAAGGTCCGGCAAGTTTCATGCTGACAGATCCTGATGGCAATGTTATCCTTTTCGATCAACATAGATAGGGGAGAGAGTATCAATCAAGCAATATCGAAAAATGTTTTATGCTTTATGTATTTTTCTAAATTATTTCGAAGAATAGTGTTGTTTTCGTTCTTTAATAATGGGTCTGTTTCAATTATTTGATATGCTGTTTTTTTGGCAATTCCAATAACATCGGCATCATTTACTAAATCAATGAATTTAAATTCTGGCAGACCCGATTGTTTTGTTCCCATAATATCGCCCGGTCCTCTTAATTTCAAGTCAACCTCAGCAATTTTGAATCCATCAGTGGTTTCTGTCATTGTTTTCAAACGGGTAAATACTGCTTTAGAATCATCAATTTTGGTTTTTGAACTTAGCGGATATTTGAAATCATCTTTGGTAACTAAAATACAATATGATTGATCGCCACCTCTTCCAACTCTTCCGCGAAGTTGATGAAGCTGGGATAAGCCAAATCTTTCCGCATTTTCAATAATCATAAGATTTGCATTAGGAACATCTATTCCCACTTCAATAACAGTTGTCGAAATCAAAATATCATACTCTTTATTAAGAAATGCCTTCATGGCATCTTCCTTTTCATACCAAAACATTTGCCCATGAAGCAAACCGCATTTAAACTCCTTGAAAATCTCATTGCTCAGATATTCATAATGCTCGGTTGCGGCTTTCAATGCCATTTTCTCCGATTTCTCAACCAAAGGATAAACAATATAAATTTGGAAACCGCTTTTGATTTGTGATCTTACAAAATCATAAACTTCAGGTAGATTAGATTCAAATTTAATGGAAGTAATAATTGGTTTTCTATTTTTTGGCATAGATTTAATAATCGAAACATCCAAATCGCCATAAGCAGTCATTGTTAGAGTTCTTGGAATCGGAGTTGCAGACATAACAAGAATATGCGGAATAAATTGCTTGTCATCATAAGATTGCTTGGCGAGTTCGATCAAATCGGCTCTTTGCTGAACGCCAAATCTATGCTGTTCATCAATGATAACGTAAGCAAGTTTATTGTATCGAACTTCACTTTGAAATAGGGCATGCGTGCCAACAATAATTTTTGAAGTGCCGTCAAGAATTTTTTCGAGAATTGTTCTTCTTGCTTTAACCTTCTGACCTCCAACAAGTTGAGCCACTTCTATATCAAAATCTTTAAGCATATTTTTAATATTAAGATAATGCTGTTCTGCAAGAATTTCTGTTGGTGCCATAAATACCACCTGATAGCCTGCATCAATAACCATTAGCATTGTCAATAGTGCAACAATTGTCTTGCCTGAGCCAACATCCCCTTGAAGAAGTCTGTTCATAGGTTTGCCGGATTCCATATCATCGGCAATTTCGCGAATCACCTTTTTCTGATCTGAAGTAAGTTGAAACGGCAAATTGTCATACAATCTTCTCGCTGATTTGCTTTTGGGATTGATAACAAAACCAAAATCATTCAGTTTGATTCGCTGTTTGCTTAATTCAACATGCAAAAGGAAATACAGAATTTCTTCAAACTTCACTCTACTTCGAGAAACTTCAAGCATTTCTTTGGATTCGGGAAAATGTATGTTTCGGATAGTGGATTTAATAGCCGGAAAATTGAATTGTTGAAGTATATAATCAGGCAAAGACTCAACGATATGTGGCAATTCTTTATCGATGATGTTGCTGATAATTTGTCTGATAATTTTGATATTCAATCCACAATTTGCCATTCCTTCACTGATTCTGTATTTTGGTAGAATTACACCTTTTTGAAACAATGCTTCATCTTCATTATCAATTATGTCTATTTCGGGATGACTGAAGTTCAAAATTCCATATTTGTCTATTTCTGGTTTGCCAGAAATTAATAATAATTGACCATTTTGATATATTTTTTCAAAGAATTGGATTCTATTCCAAAAAATAATATTTACTGAGCCGGTATTATCTCGCAACACCAACTTCAGCATTTTTCTATTGCCGGGCAAATTAACGGTCTGAACCATATAAATTCTTGCAATTATCACAAATTCGCTATAAAGAATTACGTCACTCTCGAATAAATCCTTTTGATTCGAATTTTGTAATTGTTTGGATAAAGATGCAATCGATGAGGCGGTATTTCTATCAATATATGAACGTGGAAAATAAAGCAATAAATCTCTCGGCAAAAGAATTCCCTCTTTTACCAAGGCTTCTGCCCGTTTTGGTCCAACACCTTTTATATATTGTAAAGATTCCATAGATAAAATTTAAGAATTTTTCGGTTCTTTTAAATTTTAAAATTCTAATTAACGTATCAATCCATAATAATTGTTTATTTTTGGATGTACTTTTTTATCCGCCGATTCTAATTGCAATTATGAGGGAAAAATTATAAAAATGTGTTTTTTCGCTAGCTTGTTTAAGCAGTAGGGGAAATTACCTTTTGTTTCTGAAAATTCGATAAAAAAAGCCGTTTCAAATCAAAAAATGAAACGGCTTTTGAAAGTCAATAATCAGCAAATTATTTGCTTAATTTATCCAAAATCATCAATTCAACTTTTTGCTTAAGTTCTTCAATTGATATTTTTTCAGTAATTTCGCCCACAAATGCATTGAGTAAGAGTGTTTGTGCTGTATTATAATCAATTCCTCTTGCACGAAGATAGAACATTGAATCGGCATCCAAATTGCCTGAAGTTGCACCATGAGAGCATTTTACATCATCTGCATAAATTTCGAGTTCGGGCTTGGTATTAATTACAGCAGTATCCGAAAGCAAAACATTTTTATTTGATTGATAAGCATTTGTTTTTTGAGCATCTTTAGCAACATAAATTTTGCCATTAAATACTCCAATTGCTTTATCACCGATCACTCCACGATAATTTTCGTTGCTATAGCAATGAGGTTTTGCATGGTTCACCAAAGTATGATTATCCATCAACTCGCTACCGTTTGGAATAAAAATGCCATAATAATTTGTTGTGCAATTTTCACCATCAAGAACAGCACCGAGATAATTCCTGCTAAATTTTCCACTCAAACCAAGGGTGAGCGAAGTAAACACAGAATCCCTATCCTGATTGATATAATTTGAGGCAATAGTTACATCATTTGAGAAATGATTTTGAACAAAATTTATTTCAAAATTCGAATTTTTTCCAACATAAATTTCACCTACATTATTATTGAATGAAACTGCATCACCAACACTAATATGTGATTCGATGATTTTTACATTTGAATTATTACCAACAGAAATAATTTTTCTGTAATTATGAATGTAATTTTCTTCTGCCGAATTTACGAATATCAATTGAATTGGCTTTTCGCTTTCAACATTATCATTTATTTTGATGCAAATTCCAGAGCTAAAAAGTGCCGAATTCATTGCGGTGAAATGATGCTCCAAATTTGCAATTTTTCCAACTAAATCCGGATGCTCGGTATCAATTATTGAACAAATTTCAATACCATCCTGCAAATTAAAATCTGAGAATTGCTCCGAAATTTCTCCATTAACAATTACAATAAGATTTGAATCATTGATTTTATGTGCATCAATGTCTAAATTACTAATAATTTTACTTTCAGGATATTTGAAGTCTAACCTATTCAGAAAAGCAACATTTGTATATTTCCAATCTTCTTGTTTGATATTTGGAATTCCCAAAGTGGCAAACTTTTCGATTGCACTAATTTTAAGTTTTGAAAATATTCCGTCTTTATCTTGGAAATTTTGATTGAAAAAATCCAATGCTCCGGCTTTCATATCATATAATTTATCTTTTAATTCCATTTTCTTTCATTTAATATTTAGATAAAAATTACTTAATCCAATCGTATCCTTTCTCTTCAAGTTCAAACGCAAGTTCTTTTCCGCCGGATTTCACAATTTTACCATTATATAAAATATGTACAAAATCCGGTACAATATGGTTTAATAATCTTTGATAATGCGTGATAACAACGAAGGCATTATTTTCATTTTTGAGTTTGTTCACTCCATTTGCAACAATTCTAAGAGCATCGATATCAAGACCGGAATCGGTTTCATCCAAAATTGCGAGTTGTGGCTCGAGCATCGCAAGTTGGAAAATTTCGTTACGTTTCTTTTCTCCACCGGAAAACCCTTCGTTTACGCTTCTCGTAAGAAAACTTTTGTCCATTTCAACAAGATTTGCTTTCTCTCGCATCATTTGCAAAAAGTCCATCGCATCCAAAGCTTCAAGCCCACGATGCTTGCGAATTTCGTTAACTGCTGTTTTGATAAAGTTTGCATTGGAAACACCGGGAATTTCCACCGGATATTGAAATGCCAAAAATAAACCTTCTCGTGCTCTTATTTCCGGATCCATATCAAGAAGGCCTTTGCCGTTAAATAGCACTTCGCCTTCTGTTATTTCGTAGTCGGATTTGCCGGCTAAAACAGATGCCAGAGTAGATTTGCCAGAGCCGTTTGGTCCCATAATTGCATGAATTTCACCTTTGTTCACAGTCAGATTCAAGCCGTGCAATATTTCATTTCCTTCAACATTTGCCTTCAAATTCTTAATTTCAAGAAGCGACATATAAAACTCCTGATTTCAATTATTCAATTAAATTAAATTTGTAAATAAATCAATTGTTAAAACGATTTCAAAATAGGACTATTGTAATCGTATTTTAAAATTCAAAAATTATGAGGAAATTTTTATCAAAATTTCAATTTTTCCTTGCGTATTATTTCAAAACTGTATATATTGCATATAGTCAGTATTGACAAATGAAAAAAGTTATGAAAATTGAATTAAATGAAATATCGAATATACCTTTACAACAGCAGATTTTTACCAAAATCAAGGCAAAAATCTTGTCTGGTGAGCTTGATGCAGATTTTCAACTTCCTTCAATCAGGAATTTTGCAAAAGATAACAGAATAAGTGTAATTACTGTTCAGAAAGCATATCAAATTCTTGAAATTGATGGGCTTATTTAT
>JANJUO010000478.1 GCA_024710535.1 bacterium | reverse complement strand
TGCATTATAAAACCCGGTAGTATTTGAGTACATTGCATCACTACCTACTGCAACATTTTGGTATCCTGTTGTATTAGATACAATAGCTTTACTTCCAATAGCAGTATTCTCATATCCGATTGTATTGCCTTGTAAGGAACTAATTCCAATTGCAGTATTTCTGATTCCTGAAGAATTACCTTCCATTGAACTTCTTCCAATGGCAGTATTATCATAACCTGTTTCATTAACATATAAAGCAGCACTTCCAATTGCTGTATTATTATTTCCAGAAATGTTCATTTCCAATGCTGCACTTCCTATTGCTGTATTTTCAGTTCCGGTTGAATTAATCAAAAGAGCTTCGTTACCTAAAGCAGTATTGAAATTTCCAGTAGTATTGTTCATTAAGGATTGATAACCCAGAGCAGTATTATTATGACCAGTTGAATTTTTATTCATTGAATGATAACCTACTGCAGAATTGCCATAACCAGTTGTGTTAGAAAAAAGAACATAACTTCCAAATGCTGAATTGGAGTTACCCGTAGAATTATTTTCTAAAGCTGAACTACCAACTGCGGTGTTATTATTTCCGGTTGTATTTGAAAATAATGCAGAAGTTCCAATTGCAATGTTATCTGCACCAATTGTATTTTTAGCTAAAGAATGATAACCAATTGCTGTATTAAAATTGCCTGAAACATTTAAAGACATTGAATAAGCTCCTATTGCTACGTTACTATGCCCTATTGTATTCTTTGTTAGCGCAAGACTGCCAATTGCAATATTGTAATATCCTGTTGTATTTGCAAATAGTGCATAAGAGCCAATTGCTACATTTTCATAACCAGATGTATTCTTAAACATTGTTTGAGAACCCAAAGCTGTATTATAATATCCTGTTGAATTTTCAAATAATGCTTGAAATCCAATGGCAGTATTATCCGTTCCTGTATTATTCTGAATATTATCAGACCCTTTCAATGCTTCACTGCCAACTGCAGTATTTTTTGAAAGAAAAACGGTACCCGGATAATTAATATTATTCATTGCTCTATAGCCTATTGCAACAACATAATCAGCATTATCATTATTCTCTAAGGATTGATATCCTATAGCAACATTAAAAGAACCATTTGTATTTGCCCTTAAAGCATCTGCCCCTAAAGCGGTATTCATCAAACCTTCATTATTCAAAGCTAATGAAGCAATCCCAACAGCAGTATTATAACTTCCAGTTTCATTATTATACAAACTATAATGACCTAAACTGGTATTAAATTCTCCCATTGTATTCGAAGTTAGTGAATATAAACCTAATGAAACATTATTACTGCCCTCAGTATTCGCCATTAACGAAAAATTTCCAACTCCTAAATTGGATTCACCTGTTGTATTATTTAATCCAGAATTCTTTCCTATAAAAATATTTCTATTATCACTTAAATCATCATTTTCGCCTGCACCTTCTCCAATAAATATTGAATTGCCAGTATTATGAAATTCGAGTTGTCCTTGAGTAGTTAACCTTAGATTTAGCTTATAAAAGGTTCTGAAATCTAAATCTTGATTATCAGTTGTTCCAATAAAATTCACATCACTTTGTGTAGCATCATTACCAGTTAAACCCCAGCCGGTACTTCCTGAATTTAATGCATAATTTGCATAAGGTACTGAATTCATTTTTACTCTGCTCAAGGGTGTACCTTCATTAATAGTAAACTCAAGCCAATAAACCTCATTGAATGGTATATTAAAAGCATAAATGCTACCTAATATTAAATTAACGTATCCCTCAGTAATATTTTGATTTAAATGGGTTTCTTGCCACAGAGTCATTCCTCCAGATTCAACATTGAAAATTTTAACGTTGATGTTGTAAGTACCATTAAGGTTATTACCTTGGGCATCTTGCAATATTCCTTGCCAAGAAATTGTGTTGGGAGCTTGAGCAAAAGCACTGCAATTAATCAAAATTGCCATTATAAGTAAAAAATACTTTTTCATATTATACCTATTTATTTTAGAAATCTTTAATTTCTTTTTCGATTTTTTCAATTCTCATGTGAAGTTTTTCATCGTTAAATTCATCTATTTGTTTATCTCTTACATCAATAAAAGGATTGTTTTTTAAATAATCATCATTCCTTTGTGCTGTAATTTCCCAACTAACTTTAACATTGGGTTTATCAGTTTGAATCACAAAAGAATTATTTTTAATTTCCTCCTTAATTATTGCTTGTGCAAAAGTTCCAATACAAGTTAGTTGATAGCGAAAGTTAATATTGATTGCTTGGAAATAATCAGGCAAAATTACTGTGGCAAAACCATTTTCATCAGTTGCTGTATTTCCTGAATAAATATTCAAAACTTCGTTTGATTCTATACAAGCGTGATATAAAACTTTTTCTGGATTAGTTGGATGGTTAATTCTAAACTGTTTATTTCCTGAAGCAGTAAAATCCCCATTTACATAAAGACTTTTGTGAATTAATGTTCCGTTATAAATTGTTGCACCATTATATAATACAGCATAATCATCTGATATTAAAAAGTAGTTTGATTTAAGAATACCATTTGCAGTTACCTTTCCACTTGAAGTAATATCTCCACCTGTATTAAATTTCCCACTTGTGAAAACTTCTGTGCCATTCAAACCAATACTTTTACCTTGTAAATTCAAATAGCCACCATATTGGTCATTAGTAAAAGAAATGGATGGATTTTTAGGATATTGACTTTCTAACCAAAGCCACAATCCTGAATTATCTTCAACTTTTCCTAAATTTAATGAATTATCGCTATTTCCTAAAAACACTAATCCTCTTGGATTTTGTTCTGTTGTGAAAGAATCACCACTATTGTCGCTTGTTGTTTTGCCGGAAGTACCAGTTTGGTAATCATCTTTGGTTAAAATTTCACTTTGTTGAATTCCTGCTTCATCAAAGGTTTTGATTT
>JANJUO010000465.1 GCA_024710535.1 bacterium | reverse complement strand
GGAAGTCGATAAATAACGCACTTACTTCTATATCCAATAGCTTGCTGCAAGGCGGGATGGGCGCCTGGGCTTCTACTCCTGCTGCCATTGGGGCTAAACTCGGCTCTGCGAGCAACTACATGACGTCGAATACCATCTCGCTCTCAGGCTCCTCCCTGGTTAAGCAGACCGCGGTAGTCAACATGTTTAAGGAGAGTTACAAAACCGCGGCTGCGAAGACCGGTAATAGCGAGTTAATGATGTCTATGCAGCTAGCGCAGGCGGAACAGAGCCAAAAATCGTCCTGGTTTATGGCGCAGGAACTGTTCAAAAGCATGATGGGCTATATTTACTCGGTGCTGCAGGCGTTTATTTTCGCCATTACGCCGATAGTCCTTGTTACGCTTTTCATTCCCGGCTTCGGAAAGGCCGTCCTTAAGAACTACGGCCAAATTTTGGTGTGGTTGGTGCTGTGGGCCCCACTAATGTCGATAATCTCCTTCATTGTAGCAGCCTACGGCAAGCAAGGGCTCACCGCTATGGCCGCGGCCAAAATGGGCTACACAATGGAAACCATACCGGTCGTGTCAGAAATGACGAACAACATGACTTTGGCTGGTGGGTTCTTGATGACCATGGTGCCGATGATTGCTTGGGGGCTGGTAAAGGGAGCGATGGCCTTCACTGAGTTTATCAGTGCCGGGGTTGGGTCTTCTTTCGCTTCCTCAGCCGCGTCTGGGGCCGCAACAGACTCTTTAAGTCTAAATAACAAGAGCATGGATAATTTTGCGGCTAATAAATTTAACAGCCAAGTGTCCCATGCCTTGGGCAGCAATGGTATTGAGACCAAGTTGAATGCCGGAGCAGCTATAACAAAGCACGAGCTAGTCAGGGACGCGAATGTGCTCACCGGGATAGGCAACGACCTCGCCGCCACCAGGAAGGTCGAGCGGTCTGGAGGTCTTACCGCGCAGGCTGTAAGGGCCCGGGCCGTGACCGGCCAGGCCTCCAGCCAACTGAACGCTAATTTTTCCAGGCAAGCGGGGGTACTGCTTGCCAACATGGAAGGGTTAATGACTAACGTCAGTGCGGGACGGTCCAACGCCCTCAGCGACCAGCAGGCAGAACAGGTCGCGGGCACCATTCACGATGTTGTAACCGACATGGCTGCCGTGGCGAAAATTGGCTCGAAACAGGAGGATTTTAAACTTTCTGGCGAGTTTGGGGCTTCGCTAAAGGGGTTTGGCAAGGTTTTAAGTAAAGACGCCAACGCACTCGCAAAGTTTAAGGAGATGATGGGCAAAAACGCCGCGGGGAAAGCCGTTATGGCCGCGATGGGGATTGTAAGTCCTGAAGCCGGAGCAAGGGCGTCAAGCTCGGCAACCGACTCCGTCGCCGAGCAAGGGACCCAACAAAACTCCCGCCAAAATACAAAAGGCAAAAGCACAACGTGGACACATGGGCAAGCCGAGGCCTACAACCAAGCGTTATCTCGGGCGGATGCTCGAATAAACGCATTGAATAAATCGCTTACAGGCGCCGAGACAACCACTACAAGCGAAATGGCTACCCTGCAAAAAGCCGCCAGCGAGACCATCTCTTTGTCGCAGAACGCTACGGCCGGCGAAACTGAGGCCTTCGGCGCTGACGTCAAGGTTCCTCTGTCTGAAAAGCAAGCTCAAACGCTCTTGGAAGGAGCGCGAGACGCCCCGAACCAGGTACCTGACGGTTCACCCATGGCAAAGGCCAAAGCGCTCATCCAAGCCCAGGGGGATGAGGTGAATAGGCAAGGGGCGGCAATTCGGGCCGAGGCTGGTAACAAGATAGCTAAGGACGACCAAGCCATCCTTGGAGCACTGAGAAGCTTGAACCAAGATAGGCTCCAAAAGAACGCCGAGGTGGAAGCAGCGTTTAGTAGCCTGGAAGCGGCGCTCAAGGCCGGAAATGCCGGCTCGGGAGCCGATAAGGAGATAGCGGGGGTGCTGGCCGCCGTGAAGGCTGAAGGCGGTAAAACCGACGCTGAAGCGCTGAACAGAATCGCAGCCGCAATCGACAAGACTAATCTCGGTAAAGTTTTGGCTGGGGTCGGCATGACCGGTGTCGCCGCGGCTGACTATCTGGTTAATAAGCTGGCGGGCAAGGACACCCCGCCCACCTCTGCGCCCGGCGGAAACGGTAAACAGCCTGCGTTGGGGGCCCCTGATGGCAAAGATGTCATCACTATGCGGCAGGATAAGGATGGTAATTGGGTCGAAGATAACCCTCGTAGCGGCAGTGCCGCACGCACCGCCGGTAATGTTCTGCGCACCGGGGCAAAAGTACTGGGCGCGGTAGGACTGGCCTACGAAGTTTATGACGGGGTCACCGGATATTCGGCCGCCAAAGAGGCCGGGGCTGACCACGACACTGCGATGCGGAAAGCAGCACCTTTTGTTTCGGCGTTGGGAGAGTTTCTCGGTGAAAAGGTGGGCCAGACGGTAGACATCCTGAACGGACGAACCCCGCTAGAAACGACATCTTTCATGGATAAGTGGGCGGAAAACCAGAAACCTTACGAGCCTGTATCTCAACCGGCCCAAGCCGCCTTACCCGGCGCAGCTGCGGCTGCCTCCCTTCCCGCCGCGGCCACAAGCCAGGCGGGCTCGCAGCCCGCCTCCGGACCGGCAACGCGAGCCGTGGCCGCGGGGTCACCAGTAATTAATACCGACGTTGACGCGGGGTCTGTCCGAGCTGCCGAGTTTAACCTAAACGCCTCTAACGCAGGAGGCTACGGCTTGCCCGGTGCTAACGATGCTTGGCGCGATGCGTTTGGGGAACCGCAGCTGCCGAGTAATTCTAGCTTAGCCCCCGCTAATACTGCCGAGCAGGACCAGATAGCTAAGATTCAATCGGATTTCGGGCTTGCGAGCGGGGTGCGAATCGACGGTATAAATAACGGCGAATTGACGGTAACCCATACGGCAGGCGGAGCCTTGTCCAACGATGAGCGCAATCAGTTGGTGGCGGCCGCGCAGGCGGCAGGCGTCACAGTTACATCCATTCGGGAAGAAGGGGTTACCGACAATTCCCCGGTAGTTAGCTCTAATTTGGACATATTTTCGGGAGACGCTGGTGACTCTGGACAACCGGTTACTGCGCACTCCTTGATTACAGCCGCCAGACGTTCTGAGGCTGCGGAGGTCCCTGAGCACATCCAGCAGTACCCCTCTAGCAGATAGTGAACCCGCTGTCCAATAGTTCTTGTTTTTTCGTGTGATTTATGCTATTTTACTCAAAAATAAGCGCCACAAAGTGTACAATTAATGAACAGAAAAGATAGCTGGGCCGGACTGGTCCTTGGGGCGACAGGAGGGTTTCTCGGTATGGCTGGCTGGCTAGCGGCTAACGGGCAGGTCTTCTACGCTGCCGTATGCGTCGGTGTGGCTATGTTTTTGGCCAGCGATTTGTCCAGTCTTTACGTTCGCTCTGCTGGACGCGACGCGCGGAGAAAG
>JANJUO010000462.1 GCA_024710535.1 bacterium | reverse complement strand
TTGATTGAGTAACTGCTCTCTTGATGCGGCAAACATTTCAACGGCTTTATCATTGCAATCCACAAAGTAGCCATCTTTTATCAACAATATTCCGTCTTTTGCAGCTGTAAACAATGTTCTATAAAGAGTTTCGCTTTTTAGTAATGCTTTTTGATTTTCTGCTTCGTTCGAAATATCAATTATTATACCGGCAACCTTTTTTTCATTTGTTAATTCATCAATAATCAACTCAGCTTTTGACTGAATCCATACAATTTGTCCATTATTTCTTTTTGTAATTCTAAATTTTGCGTCATAATCTCCATCTTTTAACAAATTACTCATTGCCTTTTCATTTGTTTCAACATCTTCCCAATAAACTGCCGAATGCACTTCTTCCCAAGCAACATATTCAACATCAGGGTTGAATCCATAAATTTCCAATGCTTCGGGAGAACCCCAAATTATTCTGCTATTTAGGTCTAATTCCCAAAATCCAATTTTTGTTGCTTTCTGTGCATTAGTTAATCTTATTTGACTACTCCGCAATTTGTTTTCAACAGATATTTTTTGGTTGATCTCATAAATTAATTTTTGATTGGTTTCTACAAGTTTCAAATGCTCGGTTTCAATTTTTTCTTGTGAATCAATTAAATGTTTTGAGGTTAAAGAAAACCCTTTTATCAAGCCGGTTAAGGCAACCGTGATTAGCATATTTAATAATACAAAATTGAATATATGTACAGCCAAAAGTTCAAATGATGGAGGAATAAAAAAATGCTGCAAATCCGAGGCACTAAATTCCACAAAGAAACTGATTAAAACAATACAAATTATATTCAATGCTAATGTAGAGAATGCAACTTTGTAATCGAAAAAAATCAATCCCATCAATGGTACTGAGAATAACCAAAGCATTGCAGGAGCAAATGGTCCTGTATAATAAAGGAGTGTTATTCCAACCATAAAAAATAAAGCAACTAAAGTTGTTGCTTTTAGTTTATAACTGAAATTGACAAATAAATTCAAAAACACCCATACCGCAGCCATTGTATCAACAAATGCCAATAGATAAAAACCGCCGTCTAAAGATAATTTAATACTTAATATTGCTGTTGGTAATCCAAAAATTGTTCCAACAAAGTATAAAATATTTAGCAGACTTGCTTTCCAAACATAAATCAAATCGTTGCTATTTTCATCAGGAATAACAAAAAATTTGCTAAGAAATTTTAATTTTGGCGGCAAATAATCTTTTATTTTCGTATAATCAAACACATTTTATCCGAATTAATTTACAAATTTAGAGATTTAAATAGTTTTAATGTTTCAGGAAATGGAGTTAATACTCTTTCCAAAACATTATGAAGTTGCGAAATTACAATGCCATAATTTGTTATCGGAACTCCTGCCTGCTTTGCTTTTTCTATTCTAATCAATTTTTCATTTCTTGTTAGCATACAAGCACCACAATGAATAATTAATTTATAATCTTTTAGATTTGCAGGATAATCACGTCCATTTGCCACTTCGATTTCCGGCATATCATTTAAATATGATTGAAGCCATTTTGGAATTTTTATTCTTCCAATATCGTCCTCCATCGGATGATGAGAGCACGACTCAGCAATGAGAATTTTATCTGTATTTTTTAATTCATTAAGTACATTCAATCCCTTTACCTCTTCATCCAAATCCCCTTTTAATCTTGAAAATAGTATCGAAAAAGTTGTGCAGGGAATATCGTCTGGGGTTTCGGCTACCATTTTGAATACTACTTGCGAATCGCAAACCACCAAATCCGGCTTACGATTCAGCAACTTCAGCGTTTCTGAATACTCGGTTTCTTTAACTACAATTGCAATGGAATTGCCATCCAAAATGTCGCGTATTGTTTGAACTTGCGGTAAAATTATTCTGCCCTTTGGTGCTTCCATATCAATTGGAACAATTAGAATGCAAAGGCCTCCTTCAGGAATCAAATCTCTGATTAATGGCTTTGAATCTAATGCATCTTTGGGTAAAACTTTGAGTAATTCACTTTTGAATTCAGAAATATAGTCGTTTCGTTTTTCTAAATCATTCGCAGAAAATTGCAATATATGTTTTGATTTTTTTGAAATAATTTTCAAAAAATCCTCACTTGGATCAATTGTATCAATCTTATTAATCGCAATAATAAATGGTGTTTTGTTTGATTTGATAATAGTGTAAATTTCATCCTCGAAATCAGTCCATACATTTGGTTCAATTACCAAAACAGCAACATCGGCTCTATCAAAAATGCGGTAAGATCGATCTATCCTTGAGTCTGATAATTCAGAAACATCGCCAAAACCAGCTGTATCCAATAATGTAACAGGTCCCACTGGCAGTAATTCTATTGATTTCTCAACAACATCTGTTGTTGTTCCCGGAATTTCCGAAATAATTGCAACATCTTGATTTGCAATCATATTCAAAAAACTTGATTTACCCACATTGGTTCTGCCAAAAATACCAATTTGCAAGCGTAAGGATTTAGGTGTATTTAACATAATTATATTCTATTAACGAAAAAAACAAAATTATTAAAAAATATTTACAAAACAAAAAACTAATTTCTATGAAAATTTAAAAAAGATTATAATTCACCACCTTTCTTATAGAGCTGCTGGGAGGTATTGGAATTTGGTTGGGTTTCAACAAGCTATTCACACAAAAATCAGATTTGAAAGGAATTATTTTATTTATTTCTGATTATTCTTTTTTTGTAATTAAATTATGCTTAATTTTGTAGTCTGTATTATAATTAATTATTTTTATTTGATTATATAATAAATAGTAATTATTTTTGTACTTTATTTTTGCGGACGTGGCGGAATTGGCAGACGC
>JANJUO010000461.1 GCA_024710535.1 bacterium | reverse complement strand
TCATTTACTCAGACGAGATACTATTTGGGAGAAGTAAATTAGTTGCTGGTTAATAAAATAAATTAAATTATTTTTTGTCAATATAATATTTATTCAAGATATGGTTGCAAGTATGAGTTATCCAGTTATTTATGAAAAAATTGATGATGATGAATTTCCATTTGGGTACTATTATGCTCATTTACCCACTTTAGGACTTACTACACACGGAGAAGGTATTGAAGGTGCCAAAATGGCAGCTTTAGACCTTTTGAAATTATGGGTTTCTGAAGAGAATACTTCAAAAGTTCATAAAGAGTATATGTATTCTACAATTGAGGTTTAAATACTAATAAAACCTAAAGAATTATTATCGAAACTACAGAAACTTGGTTTTGAGATAATTCGAAGTAGCGGATCTCACTTAATAATGTGTCATCCTGATGGCAGACAAACTTATGTTGCAATTCATACAAAGGATTTACCAGAAGGAACTTATATATCTATTCTCAAACAAGCCAAGTTAACTAAATCAGAAATAGACAATGCTTGAAATTAATATTTCTGAGAATTTTTTTAAGTTGAAGATAATTTTAAAATTTAAAATGAAATATAATGAAAAATAAAAACATATATATCGGGTTTGCAATACTATTTATAATTAATTATTTATTAGCATTTGTTAATCAAGTTATTATTGAATTATGTATTTATTTAGATTTTAATTTATATGTGTCAACTATTGTCATTTCATTGATTTCAATTTTTTTAATTATTGAACTAGTTTTTAATAATAGAAAATACAATAACTTATTGTTGTATTTTGCAATTTTGATAATGCTATATCCTTTGGTTAATTTTCTCCCTTTGCAATTTACAAATAAATCAGATATTGATTTTATTTTAGTTAAGCAAATTAATCATTCTATACAAAATGCATTGCTTTTTTTAATTGCGTTATTTGGAATATTAAAATTGTACTTTGAAGAACAAAGATTAAAAGAAATAAACAAAAAGGTAAATTGATTTACATACTGATCTAATGGACAAATTTAATGCTAATACTGCTGTAAATTATTAATTTTATGAGATTTAAGTAGTTTTAAAATATAGCATAGAATTGTATTTAGTTGGTAAAAATCGTTAGATTTAACAAGCGACCAAACAGTTGAAGTTTGTGATTTGATACCAGAAAAATCGTATTGAATAACAAAAAAAATTCAACCTCTTGAAAAATTTCAAGGGTTGAATTTTTTTATTTAAATTCAGCTAAATTATCAAACTAAATTGATTTCGATCTCGTACCAATGAATTTTTCATAAAGCAATAATCCAACTATACAAGTAACTCCAATACCGGTAAATAAAAGCCAGAGTTCGGAAGGATAGGCGTGCATTGCAATTTCATCTTTGCTTATTCCAACAGATTTTGCAATTTCGACTGCTTCGGAAATTGTAACCTTATCACTGATCAAGGAGGACTGCCCCATCTCAGAAAGTCTGGTTTTGACAAAGGCAATCATAGGATTATCAATCAACTTCACATACAGCCAGGCTCCCAAATATCCACCAATTAATGAGCCAAAAAATCCATAAAGAAATCCAAATCCAAGATAAGTTGCCTTTTTATCTTGTGGAGCAATTTCACCTAAATACGAAATATATTTTGGATGGGCTGTCATTTCACCAATAGAAAAAATTGTAATTCCGGCAAGGAAAACCCAAATATTCGAACTGAATGCCAGTATTGCCATACCGATTGTTCCCAAAGAAATACCAGCCACAAGTGTTGGAAGAGCTTTAGTATTTTTTACAAGATACGAGACTCCCAATTGCAGAACAATAATCGTAAGAGCATTCATCACCGTAACATGCTCGACATCGAATTTCCAATTAACGCCGAAAATGCTATTCACCAAATTGTTCAAAGGAGTGGCGTCAACGAAATCTTTCACATACCAAAGAACTGTATCGAACATTTGGAAATAGAGAATCCAAAACATAGAATAAATTAAAATGAAAAGAATAAATCTCCAATCCATAAACACAACAATGATTTTTTCGAAAATGCCTTTAAGTGTTTTGGATAAGGGCTCTTCTGCATGCTTTTCTTTGACCGGCTCTTTGAATAAGAAAATTGTTGGAATCAGCATCAATCCTGTAACAATTCCAGCCATCAATAAAATATAGGACCAGTCGAATGTTTTTAAATACGGAACAATAACCAACGGAAAAATAAAAGCACCTAAGTTGATCGACCAATAAAAAATACCAAATCCCATTGTTGAATTTTGTGGATTTGTTTCGCGGGCAATTGTGCCGGAAATAATCGGTTTGAATGTTCCGGCGCCAAATCCCATAATTACAAGTGCTATAAAAACAGCCGCATAATCAGTAGTTTGGCTTGCTAAAATATATCCTAATCCCAAAAAAGTAAAAGCCACCATCAATGTTTTTCGATAGCCCATTCTATCGGCAACAGCACCTGAAAGAATCGGCAAAATATATAAAAGCGGCTGAATAGTGCTTTTGATTACACCAACGCTCGGCTTCGAAAATCCAAGAATATCCGTCATATAAATTGATAAAATGCTCATCACACCATAGTAGGCGCCTCTTTCGAAAAATTCAAAAGCAATCACAATCCAATAAGTTGACGAAAATGAACTTAGAACACCCTTTTTTTGATTTTCCATAATTCTCCTTATTTATTTAATAATTTCTGAAGACCAAGTAACTTCGCAACCAGAACGCTGAAACATTGCTGATGCTCCACAATAAGTTGTTTGCGATAATTCAATAGCACGATTCAAATCCCCAATTTCAGCATCGGGAGATGTTAATAAAAATTTCAAATGTACTTTTGTGAAAACCATTGGATGAGTATCTGCTCTTTCTGCATCAATTTCGATTTTCAAATCTGTGATCTCCTTTCTTTTTTTTCTGAGAATTGAAAGAACATCAATCATAGAGCAGGCAGCCATCGATTCCACCAATATTTCCATTGGAGTTGCAGCACTTCCTGCACCGCCTCCTTTGATACTTGCATCAAAATAAGTTTCCAAATTTGCGGAATTTGTGCCAATTAAACGCATTCCACTATCTAATTTAAGTTGAACCTTCATAAAAAATACTTCAATTAATAATTTAACAAAACAAACATAGCAATATAATAAATATTTAGTTATAGTTAAAAATAAATTTTTTATTTTTGTATCTTAATTGTAACTTTTGGGTAGTTTCGTGTGTCTTACTCGTGGGAAAGAGTGTCAAAGTTTGGTAAATTTCAAAAAATTTTGTAATTTGAAATTTTGTACTTTGTAAATTGAAAATTAATAATTGTTTTAGTAAAATTAGGGATTTATAATGAAAAAATTACTTTTTATAATGCTGATTGCAATGTTTGCTGTATTCAGTTATGGGCAACCACCAAAAGCAAAGCCCGGCTTACCGTTTTTCTTGCAAGCTGAGTTTGAAAAGAATCCAAAGGCAGACTATTTGCCTCTTTTTGAAAGGGTTCGTTATTATCAAATGACTGCCGAAGAAGCAAAACATAAACCTGAGCAAACCAGATTTCTCTCGAATGATGGCTTTGAAGTGGTTAATATTTCTTCTGCTTGGTCGAATGCTCAAACTGAAACTTGGATGGCAGTAAACCCAACAAATCCTATGAATGTTGTTGCAACTTCAAACGATAATGCTTATTTATCGGGATTTGACGGCTGGAGAATGTCTGCATTCTTCTCAAAAGATGGTGGAAAAACGTGGAAACATTCCCCAACTCCAAGAAACTTGGGTGCGTATTTTAGTCCGCAACCAACTTATGGTGCAACAATCTTTGATCCTGCAATTACTTTTGACTTGGATGGAAATGCTTATTATGCTTATGGATTTACCGAAACAAGCAAAACTGTTAATACTGAAGAAAAAAATGGCGTTTTTGTTGTGAAATCAACTGATGGTGGCGAAACATGGAATGGATTTTCTGAAGAATATCCAAATAGAATTGTTGCAATTACATCAGACGGTTTTTCATTAAATAACCCATTTCACGACAGATATACAATGACAGCCGACATCTCACCAACCTCCAAATTTAAAAACAATTTGTATATTGCATGGAGAGTTTTCAGAGGTATTGAAGGCGTAGTTTTGTCGGTATCATCAGACGGTGGAGCATCTTGGGAACCATATATTAAAATAGGCGAGGGCGGTCAAGCACCAATGCCGGCTTGTGGTCCGAATGGCGAGGTATATGTTACATATATTGGAGCAGATTATTCAACAAAAACTTCATCTGCAATGTTTGTGAAATCAACAGATGGCGGAAGAAGTTTCTCAAATCCGATTGATGCACAAAAAGTATTTTCAATTGGAACAACAGACCCTTCAAATGGTAGATTTACACTAACTGATAAGCAAAAAATGAGAGTAAGTTCTGTTCCTCAAATTGCAGTTGATATTTCTGATGGACCAAATCGCGGCTTTATATATATTGTAATGGCTGGAAAAGAAGGCAATGAAAACGGACCTTATGGCGTCTATTTATCAAAATCAACAGATGGCGGAAAAACTTGGATTAAAAACAGAAGAATCGATAATTCAACAGTTAGAAATGACAGATTTTTCCCAAGTATCACTTGCGATCCGGTTACTGGCATAGTATCAGTATTTTATTATTCTTCACAAAATGACCCTGAAAAAAATCAAGGCGTCGATGGTTATGTTGCAATGTCTGCTGATGGTGGCAATACATTCACAAATTACCGCGTTTCTGATAAGACTTTTTACTTAAAAGATGGAAATACAGTATTTCCACAAGATGCAGGTGGTGGTGTTTATTGGGGTGATTATACAAGTATAGCATCTTATGGTGGCTATATCTATCCTTTGTGGTGGGCTCCAACTAATGCAAATTATACTTTTGGTACAAATGATATGTTTACAGCTTTGATTTCCAACGGTCCAAAACCTCCAACAAATCTTAGTTACGAAAGTATTCTTGATGCAAAAATCAAAATAAAACTTAATTGGAATCATCCTACACATAATTTGTTCGGACAGCCATTAACTGATTTCAAAATTAATATTTACAGAGATGGTGCGTTAATTGGCAATGTTGCAAAAGGTACAGCACCAACATTCATCGATGAAAATGTAGAAGACGGAAAAACATATACTTATAAACTTCAAACTGAATCAAATTCATTATTTAGCGGACCGGTTGAATTATCATTAACTGCCGGTGGAAGTCCAATTCCAAATCCACCAACAAATATCAGCTGGAAACCTACTGCAAATGGCGTTTTGATTACATTTACAACTCCACAATCTATGGCTGATAATTCTCCAATCAGAGATGAAATTAAATTCAGAGCATATAATTCTGCAAATAATCAAGCAGTTGCAACTATTACAAGCACAAAAATCGCATCAGGTGCTGTTGTTACAGAAGTGCTACAAGTTCCAACAGAAGCATTTTATAAATTGAAATTCAAACTTGTTGCAACCAGAAATGGCAAAGAAACAGAAAGTGCTTTTGCAAGTGAAGACCTAATTGTATATGCAGGTGCTCCAAAAGCCGGTATCACAGAAGGTTTTGATAATCAGCAAAATATGACACCGATTTATACTAATGCAAATTGGGGAATTACTTCTGCAAAATCTTCATCACCTTCGAATTCTATCACTGATTCTCCAACTGGAAATTATCAAAATAATAAATTCGATTTTGTATTGATTGCTCCGGTTATTGTTCCTTCATCTGGCAATACTTTGAGTTTCGATCATATTTGTTTGCTTGATACTGCCACAGCTTATGTGAATAATGTTCCAAATTATGATTATGGTGAAATTTCAGTATCCAAAGATTGGGGAAAGAATTTCAAGAACATAAAATGGGTAAATACAAGAACAAGCGATGAATTTATATTGGGTGATTTAGCAAATAGCAAATGGCAAAACTTAGCTTATTCTTTAAGTGAATATGCCGGAGATACTGTAATTATCAGATTTGCACTCTCATCAAATAATATTAGAAATGCAGATGGATGGTTTATTGATAATATAACAATAGACAACAAGCCAGCAGGAATTGAAGATTATACATTATTTAACAGCATTGTGCTTGATGTTATGCCAAATCCTGCAACAGAGTTATTGAATGTAACAGTTGGATTGCCAAAGTCAGCAAATTTAATGCTTGAAATTTATGATCAATTAGGCGAAAAAGTTGCTGAAATTGAAAATAATTTCTATAATGCAGGCTTGATTACAATCAATCATAACTTGAGCAACAATCTTTCTAGCGGTATTTATTTCATTAGATTAACAGCTGATGGAATTAGCAAAACCAAACCAGTTGTTATCAAGAAATAATTAATTTCTTTGAAGTATAAAAAAAAGTCTGTTCTATGAAATTGGAACAGACTTTTTTTTTGTTAAAGTTGCTGAAGCATTTTCTTTGCTTTTGCAATCAATTCACTATCAGGATAGTTTTTTATCAAATTTTGATAAGCAGATTTGGCTTCATCGACCTTTCCTGATCTTGCATGTGCCTCTGCAATCATTA
>JANJUO010000449.1 GCA_024710535.1 bacterium | reverse complement strand
AATCTGCAACGTAATTAATATAATTTCCGGGAGTACCAGTTACTCTTTCCAATTCGGCAGGAGTTAGTTCACGAATCACTTTTCCGGGAACGCCAACAACCAAACTGTTTGGAGGAACCACAAATCCTTCTCTAACAACTGCTCCTGCTCCCACCAAACTATTCTCTCCAATAACTGCACCATCGAGAACCAATGCTCCCATTCCAATCAAGCATCCTTTTTTCAAAGTACATCCATGAAGAGTAACGCTATGCCCAATAGACACATTGTCTTCCAAAATCAAAGGATGAGTTTTGTTTGTTACGTGAAGCATACTCAAATCTTGAATATTGCAATTATTGCCAATTCTAATATAATTTACATCGCCTCGAATAACAGTATTATACCAAACCGAAACGTTTTCTCCAATTTCAACATCTCCGATAATTCTCACTCCTTCACATAAAAACGCTGAAGAATGAATTTTTGGAGTAAATTCTTTAAATGTTATGATACTTGCATTATTACCGCTTTCTAATTTCATTTTTTATAAAACTGATGATGAAACAATTGTGATTAATTTTAATTTATCTATACCAAAATATGTAATGTTCCCTTCTGATGATACGCATGGATAAAGGAAAATTATCGGTGCGTCATGAAGTGAAACATGTCTTTTTAGATTACCGTTTGATTTATCCAAGAAAAATGCGCCCGCTCCTTCATGAGTCATTGCAGTAATGGCAACATCAGTATTACTCAAAAGCATAGGTGAATTTATTGCGGCTTTTAGATATTGTGTCCAATTCAGATCTCCACCTTGTTTGATGGAAAATACTCCGCTAATTCCCTCACCGGTTCCGGGATTATAGCCGCTAACAATAGCATTTTCATTATTATCTACAGATATATTTCTAATTGGAATCGGCAATTGCTTCGACCATAATTTTTCGCCTTTTTCATTCAAACAAACTACTTCAGAAACGCTACCAGTTGGAGTAAACTTTTGGAATGCAGTATAAATCTTCCCTTTTTTATAAACCACGCTTTTCGAGCCGGTCATTTCTTTCATATTATAATGCCATTTGATTTTGCCGTTTTTATCAAATGCAATCAAAGAATCGCCATCAACAGTATTGTAGGTATTAATCATCATATAGATATTATTCTGTTCATCGCTACAAAATGTTTTGGGAATATTCAAATTAGTACGATTAAGCCAAAGTAATTTTCCTTTGAAATCATATTTTTTCAAAACGCCACGATTCGAGCCAATAACAATACCATCATTTTGCAAAAGAATATCCGAAAATGTTTCAAATTCTTGAACTGTATCAGGATTTTGAAGTATCATCATCAATTTACCATCTTTTGCATATTGAATTAATCTGCCATTTTCAAGCAAAACAAAAATATTCTCATCTTTATCAACTGCCATTGCAGAGGCAATTGCAAAATTTGTATCAAGGAAAACTGTCCAAATTTTTTCTGTTGATGAAATCATATTTAGGGCATAATTTCTCGTTGCAACGATAAATCTGCCATCCGGCAATGCCAAAGGTTGCTGAATGCAACCACTTAAATCTTCGATTCGCACATTACTTGTGTAGTGGCGAGCATTATTGAAAAATTCAATATGCTCATAAGAATTAGTTCTTCCTGCATCGACATTTTGTTGCAATGGTAATTTTGCCTGTTCGGTTGAGCAAGAAATTATTAATTGTAGGGCAATTACAAAAATTACCCAAGCCGAAAATTTTACATTAAAAAAAATATCTGTTTTATTTAATTTCATATCAAAACTTTGTTCTTACTAATCTAATTCCAATGTTATACGTTTCAACTTCAGGAATATTTCTATTTGAAGATCGGGCATATCCTTTTCCGGCAGACCAAGAGCCACCTCGCATAATTCTACGTTCGCCACTTGCAGGACCTTTTGGAATTTGTGTATTATCTGTCGAATTGTAATAATCAAATTGATACCAATCCCAGCAATGTTCCCATAAATTTCCATGCATATCATAAAGTCCATATAAATTTGGCTTTTTGAAACCAGATGGATGAGCTTTCATACCGGAATTTTCATTAAACCAGCCCATTAATTCCATAAATCCATTTCCACCATAATCGCCTTTTGTTGTATCTCTTGCCGCATATTCCCATTCAGCTTCTGTTGGAAGTCGCCAGCCATTTGCATTTTCGTAAAAGATAACGCCACTGCCAGAAATTCTATAGCAAGTATCAAATCCGCTCATTTTGGATAGATTATTACAAAAAGTAACTGCAGTAAGCCAATCAACAGAATCAACAGGATATGCTAAGTTCTTGTATGTAGATGGATTATAGCCCATAACAATTTCAAAAATTCTTTGAGAAATTTCGAATTTTGTCATATAAAATGCTTGTGAAATAGTAACCTCTCGGACTGGTAATTCATTCGAAAATCCAGTTTCAGAGCCCATTTTGAATTTGCCTGCTGGAATTTCCACCACATCAATTGAAGGCAGTTTACCAATTTTGAGCATAATACCATCAGAAAAAGTATCTCCACGTTTCACCTTCACCAATCCGGAATTTGCAGAATCGGGAATAATAAAAATAATTTTATTATTTTGCCAAGTCAAACATTCCTCACGATTGATGTAAGCAGTCGAATCTATATAAATTCTGTATCTCGTATCATCACTTATAAAGTTGATGCCGGAAATAGTAATTGTATCGCCTATTGAAGCAGTATCAATATCAATTTTGTAAATTTGTGGTAATCCCAAAGGAGAAACCACAACAACATCATTACAAGATCCGACAAATAATGTAACAATTACAAGAGTAATTAAGCCAATAATTATATTTTTCATCTTTTTTATAAAAATGAATATAAAACAAATATAAAATTAACGAAAATTTATCAATTTCTGTAATAATATTGTAAGCGATTGTAAAATTTGTTAAATTTGTAATAAGTTTACTTAGTATTTTTATTAGTTTGTTTTAGAATTATGATATATTTTGTTTCGGATGTTCATCTTGGCTTGGGTAAAAGAGAGGAAGAAATAAAGCGAGAAAACAAATTTCTTAACTTTTTGGATTTCATAAAAAAAGATTGCGAAATTCTCTATTTAGTGGGAGATATTTTTGATTATTGGTTTGAGTATGATACCGTTATTCCAAAATATTTTTATAGAACACTTGCTAAATTATATGAATTATCAGAAAGAGGTATAAAGGTTGAATTTATAATGGGAAATCACGACTTTGGATTGAGATCTTTTTTCCCTGAAGAATTGAATATTACTGTATATCGTGATGACATTATTCGCAATCACAACGGCAAACAATTCTATATTTCTCATGGAGATGGTAAAGCATTAAACGATTTGGGTTACAAAATTCTAAAAAAAATTCTTCGTGCAAATTTATCGATGAAATTATTTCTTAAACTTCATCCCGATTGGGGAATAAATCTTGCAAAAGGTAGTTCACACAAAAGTAGAAATTATACCGGAAAAAAGAATTATGGGAGTGATGAAGGAATGAATCAATTTGCAAAAGATAGAATTGATGAAGGTAATGATTTTGTGATAATGGGGCATAGACACCTTGCAAGTGAATTGAATCATAAAGATGGAAAATACATAAATCTTGGAGAATGGATAAAAAATCCACATTACGCAGTTTTTGATGGTGTGAATTTGATTTTAAAAGATTTTAATTATGGTTCAAATTATGGAAATAAATGAAGTTGAGCAACGAAATTTTGTAATTACACAGTAGTTTTGTCGATTACTTTTTTCATTGGTTCGTTGAATGATAATTTGTTTAGTGAATGATGTTCAGTTTGCATACCGCAACACTTAGCAATAGCAGATTTTAGTTGCTCTTTATCTTCTGTGGAGAGTGCTCGTGCTTTTTCTACTGCAATCGAACTTCGAACTTTTTCGCAACTTTCGCAAAGCGGTTCTGAAATTGGGCTTACTTTATCCGTAATGGCACCAAAACCAAATCTTATTCCGGTTAGAACCAAATACATAAAAGCAATAATACCCACAGATTCTAATTGATTCACAGTTGGCAAATCAATATATACGTTGAATACATTGTTCCAAAACCATGTAAATGTCATTGCAGCCAACTTAAGTAAGCCGGCAAAAACAGCAATGTATAGCAATGATCTAAATGCACTATTTTGTAAAATTTTCATTCAATAAGCAATATTAATTTTTCTACCAAATTCAAATATTAACACGATATATAAAAATAATTATTTTTAAAAATAAATTTTTTGATAAAAAAATAATTTCAATATAGAATTTTGATCAAATTTCTTGATTTCAATCAAATTATTTATTCTAATTGGCTTCTCAAATTCTCAATTATTTGAATTTCTAAATTGGTAATTTCCATAATAGTTTGATTATCGAATCCCTTTTTAATCAAATTTTTTGCTATATTAATTTTCTCCTCAATTTTCCCTTCTTCACGAATTCTGAATTCTTCTTCTGTTTGTAATGAAAATAATTCGCTTGCCTTTAAATGCAAACTATCCAAATAACGGTTATAGCCATATCTATCTTCTACCTGCAGTCGCATTATATCCAATACTTCATTTGCTTCTTTTAGACCTTTTGCTTTGAAAGAGTCTTTAACTTCACTATTTTTAAGAAAATAAATCCACTCGTCTAAAGTATCTTTTGCTATATCATTGAATTGATTGACCTTTAATAAATAATATTCGGGGAAAATGTCTGAAATATTTTCTTTAAGAAATGATTGTTTATGCTTTTCCGAGAGACCAAGCAAATCATTTTGGTGCAATCCTTTGAAATCTGTAACACCTTTATAAATATAATCTTCACCTTGTCCAAGATCAAAATAGACAATATTAATTGAAATTACTTTTTTTATTTCTGAAAATCTCTGGCCTAATTTCAAGTTTTCTGAAATACTCTTCGAAACTCCATAAGCCATTCTATGAAAATAATCAATTTCATAAGTACTTTGTATTTCTATAATTATCAATTCTTTTTTTGAATTTTGAGTTAGAATATCTACTCTATTATACTTTTCATCAGCATAATATTGATTACTCTCGCTTTCAATAATTTGCTCAATTTTGATATTATCAAAAAGTAATTCACTCAAAAATCCTTCAAGAACAACAAAATTTGCTTTATTTCTCAAAAGTCGTTTTATTGCCCAATCAAATCTTATTAATTTCTTGCTCATAATGGTTTTCCTTAAAATAAGTTCGTCATTTTAAATTAAGCAAAGATTCCAAATTTCAATTTATAATTCAAAATCACTACATTTAAAATGACGAATAACTCAGTAAATCAATCTTTTTAATGAATCATATTCAACAAATAATACTATACTCCTTAATGACGGAAATGTCTCATTCCTGTAAATATCATTGCAATATTGTTTTCGTTTGCGGCTTTGATCACTTCTTCATCACGAACAGAGCCACCCGGTTGAATTATCGCAGTAGCACCTGCCTCAACTGCTTGCAATAATCCATCTGCAAACGGGAAAAACGCATCAGAAGCAACAACTGAACCAGTTAAATCAAGTCCCATCATTTTTGCTTTTTCAACAGCAATTCTCGAAGAATCTACTCGCGACATCTGTCCAGCTCCAATGCCAAGAGTAGCATCATCCTTTGTATAAACAATTGCATTCGATTTTACGTGTTTGCAAACTCGCCATGCAAACATCAAAGCACGATATTCATAAGGCGTAGGATTGCGATTAGTAACCACTTTCAATGTGCTTTCATCAACCAATTTGAGATTTGCGGATTGAGTAAGCAAACCACCAACCACCGAGCGAGCATCAGTTTGATTATATTTTGCAATATTTTTGAAATCGCAAACTATCAATCGTCTATCTTTCTTTTTGGTTAATAATTCCAATGCTTCATCTGTAAATTCTGGAGCAATAATAACTTCTGTGAAAATTGAATGAACTGTTTGAGCAGTTTCCAAATCCACAACTCTATTGAATGAGATAATTCCACCAAAAGGAGAAACTGTATCAGTTGCAAATGCTTTGTTGTAGGCGGCTGATAAATTTTCACCAATGCCAACGCCACAAGGATTTGTATGCTTAACTATTGTACAAGCTGGCTCGGTGAATTCGGAAATCAATTGAGCCGATGCATTAATATCAATGATATTGTTGAACGAAAGTTCTTTGCCGTGAATCTTATGGAATATTTTGCTAAAATTGCCGTATAAAGTTGCTTTTTGATGAGGATTTTCGCCATAACGCAAATCGTATTCTTTTTTCAAACTTAAATTTATTTGTTTTGATTCTTGCTTATTATAGTTTTCAAAATAATTTGCAATTAGCGAATCGTAATACGCTGTGGCAGCATAAACTTCTCCGGCAAGTTCGGCACGCTTTTCAATTGGAATTGTGCATTCATTTTCCTTCAAAATCGCAATCACTTCATCATATTTGTTGGGATTAACAACAGTTGCTGTCCATTTATAATTCTTAGCAGAGGCACGAAGCATTGCT